>JASFVM010000222.1:0-4899 GCA_050049835.1 Gammaproteobacteria bacterium | reverse complement strand
CCGGTACTGAGGACATCATTGGACGTAATCCCGCCCTTGCTGATCAGGAAACCAATGGACTCCGGCAGTTTTTTTACCAGGTCCATAAGGAATGCCGACAGGCGTTCGCCGAAGGCCAGCCGCTGTTGCCGGCCAGGAAACTGCAATTCTTCACGCGAGGTGTAGATCATAACGTTGTTGCCGTGGGCATGTGCCGTATATATCCGGGCAATGATTTCATCAGCAAGACGCGCCTGTTTCTCAGCCAGGATAGAATCATCGACATTCAGCTGCTGCACATCCACCTCGACGGGAACAACATCGGTATGTTCGATTAAATATGACAGTTGCGCCGAAGTCCTGGCCACATGAGAACCGACGAGCACGACACCGGGCCGCTGATCCCAGACGTAGGCAGACATATCTTCAGCCTTGACCGGCTGTTGCGGCAGTTTTGCCAGTGCTGTCAACAGGCTGGCCGCGCTGCGAAACAAAAAGCGCTTGCCTTCCTGCGCCATTGACTGCAACTGGTCAGCAAACTGATTCAGATCATCCTGTGTCTCGCAATCAACCACGCAGCACACATTATCGGTGAGCTCGCGCAAACGCTCACGGCAGCCACCACGCACATCCTGCAGCAGGAAGCGCTGTACCTGCGATGCCATGATGCGGCCCCTGGTTTTTTCCTCGACATAATCCGGCAGGTAAGCGGTGCTGAAACCAAACACAGAATCTCTGGCGAACTCGGTTTGATCGACGGGCACAGCCTCGCCATCAACCATCAGATAGTGAATGCTGTCGCGGGTAAAGCGGCCGGCCTCAAAAAATGCAGGCACCATGAAATGTGCATCAAAAGGGCCGAGTTCTTCGGCGATGACATCGGTTTCGACCGGGTAGTGTCCACGCAGCGTGGAATCCGAACGGCTGACAACAATCGGATTGATGTTCTCGCCTTGCTTCTGCAACGTCTCCAGTGCACGTTTCAGATTAACGCATATTTGACGGGTGACTTCGGCCGCACGTGTGGCATCCATGCCACGCGTGTTCGACAGAATAAAGAACAGTGGCGATTCATCATGCAATGCATCGATCAATGTATCTTCATCCCAGCGGGTCAGCAACAGGCAGCTGTGCACCGTTTGCGACCCGGTCGGGTCATCATCAATGGCGATGATTTTTGTATCTGTCATAATCTCAAGCTCCAGCCAGCTGGTTAACCCTCGCTATGATCTCGCTGCCCGACAGTCCGTTGAACGCCATGATTTCCTGCGGCGATGCCGTGGTTTCACCACGCTTCCAGCCCATCACATCACGCTTCGGTGCCCGGCTGCGCAGCATGACCGGCTCCAGCGAACCGGTTGCACCACCGGTTACACCCAGCAGTATGTCTGCGTCGAACAGGCTGTCGAAATCAGCGTCACTGATAAAATGGTCATCCGCTTCTGAAACGGTGTTCCAGGCAACATCAGACGGACGATACAGGCGACGCGGATTGGCCACGCAAACAATGCGCACCCTGTAGCCCTGCTGTTCCAGCCCGGTTTTTGCCTCGAATACCGGCAACAGCACCATGTCACCGGTCACGGCGAAGGCGATGGTGCCTTTATCACCCTGTTCACCCTGATAAAGACTAACCGCACCTTGCTCAATGGCCTGTTTTGCCTGGTCCAGGGTAGTGTAAACCGGCAGTGCACTTTTCGAGGCCACGATGCCGATGCCCTTGTTGAATGTATTGGTTGCCCATTCATAGGCCACCTGGATCATGTTGGCATCACAAGGGAACAGTGAATAGAAATTACCGTTGCGCATCATTGCGGCCATGTAGTTTTCAATCTCCGGTCGCTGATGCGTCCAGCCATTGCGGCCCTGCTCGAGCGCGCCGGCGGTAAACATCATCACAATCGACGGCGTCTTGCGACGCAGCTCGGCCATCGCCTGTGCAACTGTCTGAATGATTGGCATACCATTAATAACAAAGCTCTCGTAAGACAGCCACAGCGCACGGGATCCAAACAGCGCAAGACCACCGGCAAAGCCGGCGCAGGCATCTTCATTCAACGGTTCATAGACCTGGCCTTCCGGGCCCTGGTTATACAGGGAATCAGCCGTGGGATGCCTGATCATCAGGGCTTCGTTGATGTTTTTCATACCCGACGCTTCATTACCATCTGCATTGGTAACAACGAAGCGTCGGTCGCGTCTGCCGACTTCACCCACAAGGGCACCCATGGTTGTCGATGGTACCGCCTTGTCGCCAACTGAAAATTCCTGCTTCGGCAACTCACCGAGTTCCGGCAGCTCGAGTTCAAATTCGGTAACAACGGTCCTGGCAGCAGGTCCACCACCGGCCCGCATGAAGTTGTCACGAACCAGCTGCCATCCGTGCTGAGGCAGGGCACGTTTTTGCAACCCGTTGGCAATATCGGGTTTGTCAAAATTGTCGCCCGGATAGAGGTTATGCGATTTTGCACCGGACGCATGCACACCGGCACCCTTGAGCTGCTTGATGATGAACACTGTCAATTCGCCGTTCATCGCGCTGTCTGCAGCCTGCTGCATCTGGCGCAACACCGCTTCGGTAAACTTGAGACGCCCCTCGAATGAGAATTCGCTACTGTCGACATAGTCACCGTCCTGGCCGGCATCATCAAAGTCCCGGGCATCAACCAGTACAACATTCTTGAAGCCATGCCCCTTCCAGTATGCCGTCATTTCCTCGTTGGTCTTGATCGACACCATGGAATGGTGTTCCTGGCTGTAACCGTTCCAGACCAGGACTGGCAGGAAGTTTGTACACTGCGGATAGGCAGTATTGAAATGCATCATCGAAGACAGGATATAGGGTTCGCCCATACCGCCGTCACCCAGGGTAAACGGGAACAGCTTGTCAGGATGCAGGTAGGCACCGGCCATGGCGAAATGCTGGCCCTGACCCAGCGGGCCGGCTGGCGACAGCAGACCCGGAATGGCACCGGATAAATGGCCGAGCAGGCCGTGACGTTCACGAAAACGCGCCATCATGTCTTCAACTGTGTGAATACCCATCTCTTCCAGCGAGCCATCGAGCATCATCGCGCTGTAAAAACCGGGCGCATGGTGTCCCACCTCGGTGACGATGTTGGTATGGCCCAGCATGACCAGTGCAGCATAGGCATCTGCACTGCTGGCAAAACCACCCGGGTGGCCCGACTCCTTGCTGCTGCACACCTGCAGGGTCAGATAGCGCAACGCATCGGCTGCCAGTAATGTCTGGTAAACCGCAGTAGCATTGATTGCGCCAATACCTGTCTGGCCTTCAGCAATGACGGCGGACTCAGCATGCGCGCCAAATTCCGGCGTTTCCGGGGCGAAGTATTTGATACCCTGCGCAAAAGCGGGCATCGTGTTGTTCAAGATTTCATCTGCTGCGGTACTCATGCGGCATCTCCTGGTGTTTTGAAAATGATCCAGGCAACCCTCGTGGCGCCTCTGTTGCTGCATAAGATAGGACGTAATATCTATTTCATAAAGCAAAATGTCTTTCACATTATGAAATGAAAGCACTATATTTCAGTGATTAATTACTTAAGTTATTGTTTTAGTTGTTTTACAATAGTCAAAATGCCATAATAAGAAATCGATTTCATATTGTGAAATACCTATATGCCAGAGAAAAACAGTATCCAGGTTATCGACCGCATGTCCTCTCTACTCGATGCGGTCGCACGCTACCCGGAGCCGGTGAGCCTCAAAGTGCTTGCTGCCGAAACCGGACTGCACAGTTCCACCGCATTTCGCATTCTCGATTCAATGTTGAGCAATGGTTTCATTGAGCGTGATGCTGGCGGTAAATATAAACTCGGCCGCAAGTTGCTCAGTCTCGGCAGCCGGGTGAATGCACAGTCCGATGTGCGCCAGGTCGCTCTGCCGGTGATGGCACGTTTGCGCGACGAACTGGGCGAAAGCGTCAACCTGACCATACGCGAAGGCGACGAAGTCGTTTATATCGAGAAAGCGACACCCAACCGCATGATGCATGTGCAACAGCTGGTTGGCAGTCGCGCGCCCCTGCATGTCACTGCGGTGGGCAAGCTCATGCTCGCCATGGGCGGTGAGGATGAGTGCCGCGGCTACGCAACGCGCACCAATCTGCCCGCCTACACCCGCAACACCATCAATGACCTGCCGGCACTGCTGCAGGAAGCTGAACGACTGCGCAGCCAGGGTTATGCCTACGATGACGAAGAAGCCGAGATTGGCGTTGGCTGTATCGGCACCCTTATTTATGACGCCAGCGGTAATATTATTGCAGGCCTGTCAATTTCAGCACCGATTGAACGGCGCAAGTCCTCATGGGCCAACAATCTGTTGCAGGCAGCACAGGAAATATCGGGGGAGTTAGGCTACCGCGCTGCATGATCATGGTTGTAACCGCATGACAATTTATTGTTACAGTAACAGACGTATGTATCCAACAGCACCCGCAGACACTCATTGAAAACCCTAAGGCTCATACTGGGCGATCAGCTCAGTCGTTCGATCAGTTCGCTCGGTGACATTGCAATCGATAGCGATGTAGTACTGATGGTCGAGGTGCATGATGAAACTACTTATGTGCATCATCATAAACAGAAGCTGGTTCTGGTACTGTCGGCGATGCGCCATTTTGCGCAACAACTTCATGATGAAGGCATCGACGTGGACTATGTAGAGCTGGATGACGCAGGCAACTCGGGATCATTCACCGGCGAACTGCGCCGCGCCCTCTCACGCCATTACATCGACCGCCTTGTAGTCACTGAACCCGGTGAGTGGCGCGTATGGGAGATGATGCAGACATGGAGCGACATTTTCAATATAGCGGTCGAGATCCGCAATGATGACCGTTTCCTTTGTTCACGCACGGATTTTGCAAACTGGGCAGAAGGACGCAAGAGTCTG
>JASFVM010000223.1:0-4899 GCA_050049835.1 Gammaproteobacteria bacterium | reverse complement strand
GCTACGACATGCCCGGTACGCCGCTGCAACGAGACAGGCCTTATATAGTCTATTTTGCCGGCGCATCAACGCCTAACAAATGCTGGCCTGCGGCACATTTCTCACGGCTGATAACACAGATGGTTGAGCTCTATCCAGAGCATCAGCATCTTGTTCTTGAAGGAATCCAGCCATGGGAAAAAGCTGACGAGATTCTTGAGCCGATATCCTCACCAGGGCTAACCGCAGCCATTCAGGCTGACACCATTGAGGAAACCACATCGCTATTGAAAGGCGCATCACTGGTGGTATCAAACGATACGGGCATACGTCACCTTGCCATCGTTTCTGAAACACCCACAGTGGGTATCTTCTACGCCGACCCGTTTCGTTACTGGCCACGATATCCGATCCATGACATCGTCATACCAGACCCTGACTGGCCACCTTCGGTCGATGCCGTCAAAGCAGCCTGCCTTAATGTGTTGCCTGTGAAATAGACAGCACCAGGTATAACGCTCAGGCGCAGTGGACACAAAGATAATAGAACCTTCGTCCGCGAATGAACGCAAATAAACGCCAATGATTTCCGAGTTGATTCGTGTGGCTTCGCATAGCGGCAGGTGAACTTGAGTAATATAACCTGATAAAAAAACTTTGCGTCCTCTGTACCTTTGTGCTCTCTGCGTCAAACAACATGTTCACCATTGGTATTATCAATACTGCTCGTAGGACTTTTCTTCGATGAAACTGGAACCGAGCTTGATATTGATATCGCGTTTCACATCGGAGCGCTTATCATTGGTAATATAGACAGAACGCGCAAGCTCGATAAATTCTTCATCAAATACCTTCAGCCTTTCCTTTTCCCGAATATCATCTTCGATCACCCACAGGGACTCATTGATAGACTTGAGCTCAGCCACTTCCTCAGCCACGTCCTTTCTTGATATAGGCAGGGATTCCAGTAATGCATTGAGTGCATTGAGCTCATTGCTTATATTGACAAGCTTGCCTTCATCGCTGATCCGTTCGCTCTTGATTTCCAGAATCGTCACCTTGTCAAAGAACTCTCCAATTGAGATTTCGACATTTACATTCATGATATAATCGCCCGTATTAAAGCCCGTTTACAAAAACACCTGATATGCGCATACTGGCAGTTAGAGTTGGTCGCGTTGGCGACACCGTCATGATGACACCGGCACTGAATGCTATCCTGCAATGCTACCCCCAGGCGGAAATTACTATTCTAACAAGTCCGGAAGGCAAACTGCTACTCAGTGACTTTCACCCCAATATAAAACAGTTATGGACATGGGACAGGCACGGGTTCTTCAAGTCACTTTCGGATAAAAGACGACTGCTATCTGATATACACAAGTCACAGTTCGACAAGATTTACTGTTTTGACACAAGTAACCGCATTGCGTCACTTTTCGATGGCACCGAAGCTGAATTCCACTGGTTTCACAGCGCTCCGGAACCTGCGCATACTGCTCGCTATTACCTCGATCTCGTCGCTTCAACCTGCGATGTACCTGTTGAAGGGCTTTATAATTATCTACCCGTCGACAACAACTACCGTAGTGACATAGATCACGAACTCGCGGAACTGGATATTCATAAAGAAGACTTTGTCGTTATGATGCACCCGACTTTCAGCGGTTATTCGAAGCTGGGTTTGCGCAAACGCAAAGCACGCATCAGGAAGCTCTGGCCTGCCGAATATTACGGCCAGCTTGGCAGGCGTCTGTCACAACAGCAACTGAATGGAAGAAGAATCAGGCCGCTTATTGCGCTGTTACCATCCGAAATGCCGCTGGGAAGGAAAATTGTTGCGCTCAGTGATCACACGATAACGCTGTTACAGTCACAACCCGCTTTTGGACGTTACAAGGCAATGATTGACAGGGCCAACCTGCTACTGACACCGGATTCGGGCCCCATGCATATTGCCTCAGCGCTGAACACACGCATTGTTGCCTTCTTTTCGATGAAAGACCCCGGGGATTGCGGCCCCTACATGGAACCATCACGATTCACCATCCTGCGTTCTGATGACCCGGTAAAAGGCATCGCCACCATAGATGTCAATACCGTGTATGAAGCGGTTATGGAACAGCTACTCAAAGAAAATGCCTGATATCCTGATTATACGCAATGACAAGCTCGGTGATTTCATGCTCGCATGGCCGGCTTTTTCCCTGATCAAGCAGCAGTACCCGGACGCAACAATTACAGCACTAATCCCAGCCTACACGCAACCGATGGCCGAATTCTGTCCATGGATCGATAAAGTCATCATCGATGACCAGCACACGTCTGTATTCGCCGATGCCGTTCACCTGTCACGCAAGATACGCGAGCACCGCTTCGATGCCTCCATATCCCTGTTCTCGGAAATGCGCACAGCACTTGCCTTATGGCTGGCGCGTGTACCCGTTCGTATCGGCCCTGCTACCAAGCTGGCACAGGCGTTCTTAAACCGCCGTCTGCACCAGAAACGCTCACAATCAGACAAACCTGAATATGAATATAACGCTGACCTGGTACGCTATTACATCTCGCTAAAAGGTGATACTCCAGCGCGCATGCAGTCACCGCCTTTTCTGCAATTTGCGCAGGAGGAAATCAGGAGAACAAAGCATGATTATCTGCAGGAACATGACATCGATAATGATTGCAGGCTTGTATTCGTTCATGCCGGTAGCGGAGGTTCCGCAATCAACCTGTCAATACAGCAGTTCGCTGAACTGATCCAGCGCATCGATCGGGCCGGCCACATTCATTTTGTCATTACAGCCGGCCCAGGCGAACTGAAAACAGCCAGTGCACTGGCAGCATTGATAAAGGACATCAACCATAGCATCTACCATTCCACCAGGGGGCTGGTGGAGTTTTCACGAATCATCAGCATCTGCGACCTGTTTATCAGCGGCTCGACCGGTCCTTTACATATAGCGGGCGCATTGAATGTAGCCACCGCCGCTTTCTATCCGGCAAGACAATCAGCGACTCCGCTTCGCTGGCAAACCCTGAACGAGCAAGACCGACGCATTGCATTCTCGCCCGAGAATTTTACCGGTGACAGCGATATGGAAACGATTGATATTGCCTCATGTGCAGACCGTGTAATCAAACTGCTTGAACGCTGATGTTATGCCGGCGACTGATGTAATATAATCACATCTGGACTACAGCATCAGCCCTATCAACTATCACACGCACTATATGGCACAAGTACAACCCGACACTGTCTATGATGTTGCAATCATCCTGATCAATTACAACTCCAGCAGACATACCATCGAGTGCATTTCATCTATTCTGCAGCATACGTGTGATGAACTGGCGTATGGCATCATCATCGTAGATAACGCATCTGAAGAAGAGGATTTTAATTATCTCGCTCAATATATCAGTCAGCTGGCTGAGCAGGTACCGCTGAAGCTGTTCAGAAGCAGATTGAACACCGGTTTTGCCGGAGGCAACATGCTGGGCGTACAGTTTGTCAGTGCCAGGTATTATTTTTTTCTGAACAATGATTGCCGCTTGCAGAACGACTGCATTGACATCCTGCACAAATTCTGTGAAGCACATAGCGACACCGCGTTGTGCTCTCCACAGTTATATCAGGAAAATGGCAGTCCACAGCCATGTTTTGACTACTTTCCGTATCTGATAACGAAACTTTTCGGCCTCGGTATTCTGCGACTCACATACGGTAATCGTTATATCAGGCGTAAAAATCGCTACGACGAGCCGGTACAGGTAGACGTTGTCAGTGGCAGCCAGATGTTCGTACGTGCATCTGCCTTTGATGACATCGGTGGTCTTGATACGAACTTCTTCCTTTATTGCGAAGAAGAGGACATAGCATTCAGGCTGGCGCGCGCCGGACACAAGACATACCTTGTACCCCAGGCCCGCAATGTCCACATCGGCGGTGGCAGCACGGTCCCTTCATTTGATATCAGAAAGGAATTTTATATCTCCTTTCTGTACTTCTACCGAAAACACTTCGGTCTGCTAAAGCAGCAACTGCTGAAAGTTATTCTGACCCTGAGATTACTGCGTAAGAGCCTGGGAACTCCTGATAATCTTCGACTTGCCCTGTTTGTAGCTGCGGGCGCCCACTTCAGACACAGCCTGAAACACAAGCAGAAACTGCAGAAAATGCTTAAAATATGACACCTCCAGTTCGGCGACAGGTCTGATCACAATATGAAATTCAGAGACATCAGCAGAAAAATCAGGGCTCCTTTCAACCGTAGAAGCGCGTTCAACAAGCTCAAACAGTTTCACAGCAAAAAGCGCTCCGTCGATGAAATTATTGACATGGCCATGGACTTCAAAACCCGGGGACTTTACCGGATTGATTCTGTGCAGCAACGGGAGGAAATTCTGGCCCTGGCGACCGCTGTGCAGGAACTGAACCCAGTTACCATACTGGAAATCGGCACCTGCAATGGAGGCACCTTGTTTATCTGGTCCAACCTGGCATCGGAATGCGTGATCACATGTGATTTGAATAAAACTAAAATACGCGAAGAACTGTATAAATCGTTCCCGCCTCCATCTTCCAGTTGCGAGGTCATTTCCCTGACGGGTGATTCACACGAGCAAAGCTTCCTGGAAAAGGTCAAACAATCACTTAATGGCAGAAAGGTCGATTTTCTGTTCATTGACGGCGATCACACCGAGGCAGGTGTGAGGCTGGACTACAAAATGTACAGCTCCCTGGTACGCCCTGGTGGCATTATCGCATTTCACGACATCCTTGAGAAACATCCTGTACCCGACAACCAGGTTTACTATTTCTGGAAAGAGATCAAGCAATCGACCAATAGCGAAGAGTTTGTTAAAGATTACAACCAGACAGGCTTTGGTATCGGTATCATACGGGTCGAATAATCC
>JASFVM010000221.1:0-4903 GCA_050049835.1 Gammaproteobacteria bacterium | reverse complement strand
CCATCATGTATTCAGCTGCGTCGTTGATATCGCGTTTGATGAAATTGCTGATTTCCTCGGCTTCATCCTGGGTAATATCACTGATGTGTGTTATTTCGTCCCTTGCCATCGACATGGCTTTACTCAGCGACATTTCTTCATCATCAGAATTTTCAAATGCAGACCTGATAGAGGCCATCATTTGATTGTATGCTTCGATCAGTCGGTTTGATGGTTGATGGCTCATTTGAATCATCATACTCCGTACAAATGTGTTTTCCGGTTTCTTTGCTAGCACCTGTAGTGTATCCTTTCAGCCGCCTGAGTTTCATTAATATTGATCAATTTTATAGACCACATTATTTTGCATTGCAGAGTCATCCGACGAACTGTAGTAAACCAGTATGACCACAGAATATGATCCCAAATCCATAGAATCCGAAGTCCGCAGGCTGTGGGAACAACAGGGCACCTTCCGTGCCAGCGAGGACTCCGACAGGGAGAAATTTTACTGTCTGGCGATGTTTCCCTATCCAAGCGGACGCCTGCATATGGGGCATGTGCGCAATTACACCATCGGTGATGTGATCTCCCGCTTTCAGAAAATGCAGGGTCGCAATGTGCTGCAGCCGATGGGCTGGGATGCGTTCGGGCTGCCGGCGGAAAATGCAGCAATCAAGAACAATGTGGCGCCGGCCAGGTGGACCTACGAGAACATCGATTACATGCGCAACCAGCTCAGGCAGCTCGGCTTTGGTTATGACTGGGAGCGCGAACTGGCTACCTGTAAACCTGATTATTACCGCTGGGAGCAATGGCTGTTTACCCGCCTGTTTGAAAAAGGGCTCGCCTACAGGAAAACAGCGGCAGTGAACTGGTGTCCGAATGATCAGACGGTGCTGGCCAACGAGCAGGTGGTAGATGGCAAGTGCTGGCGCTGTGACACCACCGTGGAACGCCGTGAGATTGCCCAGTGGTTTATGAAAATAACCGACTATGCAGAAGAGCTGCTTGCCGATATCGATAAACTCGATGGTTGGCCGGAGCAGGTGCGTACCATGCAGCGCAACTGGATCGGACGTTCGGAAGGGGTCGACATGGAATTTGAAGTCGAGGGTGAAGCGCCGCTGCGTGTGTACACCACCCGACCGGATACGCTGATGGGAGTGACCTATGTAGCGGTTGCTGCCGAGCATCCGCTGGCAAGGAAAGCGGCTGCCGGCAACCCCGGCTTAATGGCATTTATCGAATCCTGCAAGGCCGCCGGTACCGCCGAGGCCGATATTGCCACCATGGAAAAGAAAGGGATGGATACCGGCTATCGCGCCAGCCACCCCATTACAGGTGAGAAGGTGCCGGTGTGGGTGGCCAACTTCGTTTTGATCGAATACGGATCGGGTGCGGTCATGTCTGTGCCGGCGCACGACACCCGCGACCATGCATTTGCACTTGCCTACGGACTGCCAATCAGGCAGGTGATCTATCCTGCAGACGGCTCCGAGGCAGCCACTGACAAGGAAGCCTATGTCGACAAAGGCGTGCTGAAAAACTCGGGCGAGTTTGACGGGCTCACCTCCGAGAAGGCATTCGATGCCATTGCGGCAAAGCTGCAAGCGATGGGCAGGGGTGAGAAGCAGGTGCACTACCGCTTGCGTGACTGGGGCGTTTCCCGCCAGCGCTACTGGGGCACGCCGATACCGATCATCAATTGCGATGCCTGTGGTGCCGTTACTGTCCCGGAAGCGCAGTTGCCCGTGCTGTTGCCGGAAGATGTTGATTTCAGCGACGGCATCGGTTCACCGATCAAGCATATGCCCGAATTCTATGAAACCACGTGTCCGCAATGCGGCGGCAGGGCAGAGCGGGAAACAGACACGTTTGATACCTTCTTCGAATCGTCCTGGTATTACGCACGCTTTGCCTGCCCGGATGCTGAAACCATGCTGGATGAGCGCGCAAATTACTGGCTGCCGGTCGATCAGTATATTGGTGGTATTGAGCATGCTGTTTTGCATTTGCTGTATGCGCGATTTTTCCACAAGCTGATGCGTGATGAAGGGCTGCTGCACTCGGATGAACCGTTCAGCCATTTGCTGACGCAGGGCATGGTGCTCAAGGATGGCAGCAAGATGTCCAAATCAAAAGGCAACACGGTTGATCCGCAGGGACTGATTGATCAGTACGGCGCTGATACCGTCCGCCTGTTTACCATGTTCGCCGCACCACCCGACCAGTCGCTGGAGTGGGACGACAAGGGGGTGGAGGGCGCATCGCGTTTTCTAAAGCGTTTGTGGAATATTGCCAGCGCAACCGCGGAGCAATCACCGGTTCAGCTGGACAGGGAAGGGCTTGGCGAAGAGCAGAAAGCGCTACGCCGTAAATTGCATGAAACCATCGCCAAGGTCAGTGATGATATCGGACGCCGCTATACCTTCAATACCGCCATTGCCGCGGTGATGGAATTGCTCAACGAGCTGTCACGCTTCGAGGATGATTCCGCACAGGGGCAGGCCGTGATGCACGAAGCTATCGTCGCTGTTGTGCTGATGCTGTCGCCGATCGTGCCTCACATTACCCAGCACCTGTGGCAACGACTCGGCCACGACTCGCTGATCGCCGAGCAGATGTGGCCGCAAAGCGATGAGTCGGCGCTCGAGCGCGACAGCATAGAGCTGGTGGTACAGGTCAACGGCAAGCTGCGGTCAAAAATCAGTGTGCCGGCTGACGCTGATAATGATGCCGTTGAAGCCATTGCACTCAAGGATGAGAAAATTCAGCTCAATATCCAGGACAAAACGGTGCGCAAGGTTATCGTAGTGCCGGGGCGACTTGTTAACCTGGTGGTCGCATGATCCGCTGGCTGCAAATGTCAGGCCTGTTGCTTATTACTTGTGCAGTAGCCGCATGTGGTTTTCATTTGCGCGGTTCCTATGAGCTGCCCGCGCATTTGTCGCCATTATTTATCAACAAGGATTCGATGAGTCTGGAACTCTATCGTGAGCTCCGTACTGCACTTGTCGCCAGCGGCGTTGACCTCACCGATGATGCGGCGGCAGCGTCATCGGTACTGAAAGTGAACAATGAACAGCGAACACGTGATGTTATTTCAGTTGATACGCTGGGCCGTGCGCGTGAATACCGCCTGATATACCGCCTGGTGTTCTCGCTGCAGGCATCCGGCGAATCTTTGATTGATAACAGCAGTATTCAGCTTGCCCGCAATCTTCTGTTTGATCCTGAAACGGTACTGGGTGTGGCACAGGAAACGGAATATGTCTATGCGGATATGATCCGCGACAGTGCCGGTCAGATCCTGCAGAAACTGCAGGCCATCAAGTAGCCGGCTGCTGGTAAAGATGAATGTTCGTTCTGACCAGTTAGCCGATGTTCTGAGCAGGCAGTTGCACCCGGTGTATTTCATCAGCGGTGATGAACCGCTGCAGGTGATGGAATCATCCGACCTGGTGCGTGCAGTCTGCCGTCAGCAGGATTATGCCGAGCGCGAAGTCTTCGATATTGACAATACTTTCGACTGGCAGTTGTTGAAGGATGAAGCCAGCAGCCTGTCACTGTTTTCAACCCGCAGGATTCTGGATCTGCGCATTCCATCAGCAAAACCGGGCAGGGAGGGTGGACAGGCCCTGAAAGAGTACGCGGCCAATCCGCCAGAAGACACCGTGCTGTTGATCACCGCCGGCAAGCTTGAGGCAGCACAGAAAAAAAGTGCCTGGTTCAAGGCACTGGATGAGATCGGTGTGGTGATGCAATGCTGGCCGGTAGGGCCGGAGCGGCTTCCTGCCTGGGTCCGGCAGCGTTTTCAGAGTCGCGGCATGCAACCTGCGAAAGAGGTCATCGATTATGTCTGCCAGCGTGTCGAGGGTAACCTGCTGGCTGCGGCACAGGAAATCGACAAGCTGCATCTGCTGGTCGGGCCGGGTGTTGTCAATATCGAAAGTGTGCGCGAAGCGGTAGCCGACAGTTCGCGGTTCAGTGTATTCGAGCTTGCGGACAGCGCGCTTGCCGGCGACCAGGCGCGAGTGATCCGTATCCTGCATGGCCTGCATGCGGAAGGTATTGAACCGGTGCTGGTGACATGGGCGCTGGCAAAAGATATTCGTTTGCTTGCAGCGGTATCGGTTAATCGCGGTTCGGCTGATTATGCGTTGAAACAGTCAGGCGTCTGGCAAAACAGGCTGGCGTTGTACAAGTCATGCCTTGCACGGCATTCCACAGACAGACTCAACCGTTTACTGCAACGTTGCGCGAGGATCGATGGCATCACCAAGGGTCAGCAGCCGGGTAATGTGTGGGATGAGTTGCAGACGCTGGGGTATTTGCTTGCGGGATAGCGTGAACCAGGTTCTGAGTGCTGGGTACCTGGCTCTAAAGAAGAAAGTAGTGATGCCTTACAGCTATAAAATGTCGCCACTATGTGACTTCATTCATTAGAGCTCCTGATACGGAACTCCGGGATTCGTCGAGATGCCGCGACTCCATATCCAGAATCTCGCAGTATGATTGCAGACGCATATTAGTGAGGGCATTTGTTAGTTCAGTCCTCGTTTTTTTCAGAATATGGTTTTGTCGGTTTTTACTACACTTTAAATTAATTTAAGTATATGAAATAAAAGGGAATATACCGGCAACTATTTGGCAGATATAGCAAGCGTAAACGATTTAGCAGGAATGCCACAACTGCTTTGAATCCGCAGAACTGCAATAAGTGTCAGTAATATATAGGAAAAAATACCCAAACGAGATTGTTCATATGTGAAACTCTGTCGGCAGGCTTTACACATAACAAATTCAAGGCGTGATTCTATAAGAGTTGTACAGACTGCTCCAGTTCGCTACATCTAAGATGCTGATATTCAGTATAGCTATGTATTTCTGGCATTCATGTTGCATAAGTGACTCAGTAATA
>JASFVM010000026.1:0-15704 GCA_050049835.1 Gammaproteobacteria bacterium | reverse complement strand
AAGCGATCAGGGACGGACAGGTACACGTTATTATCGGCACTCACTCACTGTTTCAGCAAGATGTCGAGTTCTGCAATCTCTCATTAATTATTGTCGATGAGCAACATCGTTTTGGCGTGCATCAACGACTCGCACTCAGGGACAAGGGGCGCTTTAAGGGATGTATCCCGCATCAGTTGATCATGACAGCGACACCTATACCACGCAGCCTGGCGATGACTGCCTATGCCGATCTTGACTATTCTGTTATCGATGCGCTGCCGTCGGGCCGCAAACAGGTCTCGACCGTGGTGGTCTCCGAGCGGCGTCGGCAGGAAGTGCTGGACCGTGTTGCCAGGGCCTGTGCCAGCGGCGAACAGGCCTACTGGGTTTGTACGCTGGTCGAAGAATCAGAAGCCTTGCAGTGTCAGGCGGCAGAGGAGACTGCAGCCGTGTTACAGCAGGCATTGCCAGAGCTAAGTATCGGGCTGGTGCATGGCCGTATGAAGCAGGAGCAAAAGAATGCTGTTGTCGATCATTTCAAGCAGGGTAACATCAATCTGCTGGTGGCGACGACCGTGATCGAAGTGGGCGTTGACGTGCCCAATGCCTCCTTGATGGTGATAGAAAATGCCGAGCGCCTGGGGCTGGCGCAGTTGCATCAGTTACGCGGTCGTGTCGGCCGCGGACAAAAACAAAGTGCCTGTGTGCTGATATACAGTCCGCCCCTGTCGGAGCGCGGTAAACAGCGGCTGGCGGTATTGAGAGAGACAAACAGTGGTTTCGCGATCGCACAAAAGGACCTGGAACTGCGTGGTCCCGGGGAAGTGCTGGGCACTCGCCAGACCGGCCTGATGCAGATGCGTATTGCTGATATTGTCAGGGACGAGTCCTGGTTGCCTGAGGTGAATGCTGCTGCCCGGTTTCTGCTGCGGCATTGTCCGGAAACGGTCAGCCCACTGATACGTCGCTGGCTGGGGCATGCAGAACGCTACGGTTCCGTATAGGTGATGCAATGCATGATAACAGGGTTTGATACTGGTATTTACAGTTGCTCTCGACTATCTATAGTAAACATATTTTGCTTAATTTAATCATCGATGATTGAACAGGTACTCAATAACAGTGCGATAGGCGCAGAGCTGAAAACCGGCTACAAGGCCAGTGATTTCAGTGATCGGGTCATGCAGACGCAGATCACGCGCCTGATTGAAGGTTCGGGTTTTGGCGCTCTTGTCGGTTTCATTATGGCCATCATCTGGGTGGCGCTGCTGTGGAACAAGCTGCCGCATGTCGTACTGAGCTTCTGGCTTGGATTAATGGCGCTGTTGTTCACCGTGCGAACATTTATCACCTATTCAAGACTGTATGATCCGGAACGCAAGAAAGCCTATGTTGATATTGCGCGCCGCTGGTATCTGCTTGCGGTGCTGATTACGGGTGCGGGCTGGGGTATCACCTCCGCTCTGATGTTTCCCTATGACCGCCTGGAACAAATCGTGCTCGCATTTATTCTTGCCGGTGTTGCGGCGAGTGGCGTCACATTGTCGAATGTCGCATGGGTGTATTCCGGTTTTGTCGGTCTTGCGCTGGTGCCGTTGATGGTGCGCCTGTTTTATATCGGAGGCGAAGTCTATTACGCGCTTTCAGCCATGACCGGATTGTTTATGGTGGTGATGATTCTGGCCGTCTATCGCATGTATGTTGCATCATCGGATGCGTTGCGGCTCGAGTATACCAATGAAGAGCTGATCCAGAACCTGACGCGGGTGGGGGTTGAACTGGAGGATATGAACAAGGAGCTCACGGAAGAGATTGAATATGTCAAACGCATGGAACAGGAGCTCAAGCAGGCCAGGGACAGGGCGGAGGAAATGAGCCAGGCAAAGGGTGAATTCCTGGCGAACATGAGTCACGAGATCCGTACGCCAATGAATGGTGTCATTGGCACATTGCAGTTACTGTCGGATACAACGCTGGCGCCCGAGCAACAGGAATATGTCAATACCGCGCACAAGTCCGCACATTCCCTGCTGACGATTCTCAATGACATACTCGACTTGTCGAAGATCGAAGCAGGCAAGCTGAATATAGAGTTAATACCACTTGATTTGCGTGAGATCGTCAGTGAACTGATAACGTTGCATACGATGACGGCTGAAGAGAAATGTATTCAGCTGTATGCCGAAATTGATGACAAGTTACCCCAGGTACTGATTGGCGATCCAACCCGCCTGCGGCAGATAATGGCCAATCTGGTTTCCAATGCAGTCAAGTTCACCGATAAGGGCCACGTTCTGGTAAGGATCAAAGTCGTTTCGCGCGATGATAACAGTGCTGATATCAGGCTGGAGGTGGAGGACACCGGGGTCGGCATCAGGGATGACATCAAGGATGAACTGTTCAATGAATTCACCCAGGCCGACGGCTCGACAACCCGCAAATATGGTGGCACCGGTCTTGGCCTGGCTATCGTCAGGCAGCTGGTCGAAATGATGCATGGCCAGTTTGGTGTTGACAGTGTGCCGGGTGAGGGCTCCACTTTCTGGTTCAGAATCACGTTACCGATCGGCGAGGCACAGGCAACAACACAGCCCGGTAGCAGTGAACAGGCATTGAAAGGTTTGTTGCAAGGACATGTTCTGCTGGTGGAGGATAATCCCATCAACCAGATGGTCGCGCAGAAAATGCTGGAGAAAATCGGCCTTGAGTCTACACTGGCTGGTGATGGCCAGGAAGCACTGAACAGGCTCGAGCAGGACCGGTTTGATGCCGTGTTGATGGATTGTCAGATGCCGGTCATGGACGGTTTTGAAGCGACCCGGCGCATAAGGGAGCAAAGCGCCTTGACCAGTCTGCCGGTAATAGCGATGACAGCAAATGTTATGGAAGGTGACCGTGAGAAGTGTATCGAAGCGGGAATGAATGACTATATTGGCAAGCCGGTGGTCGAGGCGGACCTGAAAAAAACGCTGGCGCGATGGTTGGACTGAACCGGCGCCGCATTATTTCGTTTTCGCATCGACCGCTGAATAACGGTATCATTCAGCGCCCTGGTTTCAACATCGGTTATGCGATCATCAATGTCCGAGCAATCACTACAGCAACGCTGGTATCGCCGACGGCAACTGTTCTGCCGGAATGTGCCGGCAGCCATTCAGCCCTGGTTGTTCGATACCGCGTCACTGACAGCGCGCCTGAAACAGAGATGTGCAGTCGGGTTTCGTGTTGAACTGCTGTCACAAACTGTTGCGAAGCCGCGCCTGGATGAACTCAGGGTGCTGGGAATGAAACCCGGGAGCTACGCCATTATCCGACAGGTGAGACTGTGTTGCGGTCATGCTTGCTGGGTATATGCAAGAACGGTAATACCTTTCTCGACCCTCAAGGGAAAGCAGCGAATATATGCAAATCTCGGGATAAGACCGCTGGGGGCGATGCTGTTTGCTGACCGAACCATGCAGCGTGACGAGGTGATGGTAACCACGCTAACCGGAAGTCGGCTGCCTGACGGTCTTGGTCTCGAAATGCAGGCTGCGGTATGGGGCAGGCGTTCGGTCTTCAGGGTTGGTGGCAAGCCGCTACTGGTCAGTGAATATTTTTTACCGGCTTTACTGGAAGACTAGCCTGTAACGCGTTTCACTCCGGGCCTCGTTTCACATTTCAGCCGGTACCGGTTTCGCCGCTGCTTCGATTATGCTCATTTTCTGGATAACAATCTGTTCCATTGGAACATCCTGTTGAAATGGACCGCCGGCACCCGTGGCCACCCGCGCTATGCGATCCATGACGTCCATACCATCGACCACCATGCCGAATACACAATAACCCCAGCCGCGAGGCGTCTTGCCGGTATGGTCGAGGAACGTGTTATCAACGGTATTGATGAAAAACTGGTTGGTGGCCGAATGCGGTTCGCCGGTTCTTGCCATGGCAATGGTGCCGCGTTTGTTTTTCAGGCCATTATCGGCTTCATTGGTGATGGGTGGATAGGTCTCGACTTTGGTGAATTCCGCGGTAAAGCCGCCGCCCTGGTTCATAAAACGTTTGATTACGCGGTGAAAGATTGTGTCATCGTACTTGCCTTCTTTGACATAACGCAGGAAGTTCTCAACGGTTTTTGGCGCCTTGTCAGGATAGAGTTCGATAATAACCGCGCCTTTGGTGGTCTCCATGCGAACCTTGGGATTGGCTGCGAAAACGTTGCTGTTGACGGCAAGCAGGAGTGCGATAGTGCAGGTAATCAGTTTTTTCATGATGTCCTCGATCTGAATGTTGAGCGCAAATCTACTGTATTTTGACCTGGATGTCATTTATCGACAGTGGCAAGGGGCGAGTGGCAAGGGAAAAGGCAAACAATATGCTCACATCCGGGGGGCAGAAACGAATGGTATGCCGTTTCATTTCAGCCGTTGATGACGGCTTTGCGCGACAGGTGTGATTTTTCAATGCCGACAGCGCGCAGGAACAGACGTACCAGTTCATGGCTGAGTTCATACAGGCTGACATCCTCGAGCCTGTCTTCCGGTTGCAGGTGCTTTTGTAGCAGTGCTTCGCGCAACATGCCCTGGAACATCAGTCCGGCGCTCAGGATGGTGATCTCCCTGTTGGGGGTGTCATAAGGCAGCCTTTCGTTGAGGCTGAACTCGATGTAGTCAGTGAAGCTTTTCCAGCGGTTCTGAAAGAAATCGCTGGTGGCGGGATTGCGGTCGAGCAGGCTGTGTAATTCGATGCGTAGCAGGTCCGGGTTGTCCTCAATGCTCTTGATGTAAACCTGGGTCATGCCGGTGAGTACGTCTTCAAAGCTGGTGCCGCTGTTGATAACGGTCTGTACATAGCTTTCACGCTGTGCAGACAGCTCCTGTAATACGGTGTTGAACAGAATCTGCTTTGATTTGAAATGGCGGTAGAGAATGGCGGGGCTGACATCAACCTCGCGTGCTATTTCATCGATGGAAACGCCGTGATAACCCTTGTCGGCGAACAGCCGCTGAGCGGCTTTCAGAATGGTGTCCCTGCGCTCAGGACCTGGTAGACGTACACTCATACATTACTCCCAGGCCCTGAAAAATCCTTGCTGACAATAATCAGGCGGCCTTCTTGATCATGAAGGTGAACTTGCCTTCTTCTTCACCACTGGAAAGCAGCTCGTTTCCGGTCTGCTTGCAGAAAGCTTCAAAGTCTTTTACTGAGCCCGGATCGGTTGCGATGATTCTGAGGGTCTGGCCAGCATCCATTGCAGAAATAGCCTTTTTGGCTCTCAGGATTGGCAGAGGGCAGTTCAGGCCTGTTGCATCGAGTTCGCTGTCAAAGTCGCTCATGGTAAAAACCTCTTTTTAAATGAATATTGTGAACGTTCACTAACTTAGTAAACGTTCACTAACATACGCGTGTGAATAGATGAAGTCAAGCTTGAATTTAGACTCATTTTGCGCGTTTGGACCAGAAACCCGCGAGGATAGAGCCGGAGAGGTTGTGCCAGATACTGAACAGCGCACCCGGTAAGGCGGCGGCCGCGCTAAAGTACTTCATTGCGAGCGCTACGGCAAGCCCTGAATTTTGCATGCCGACTTCAATTGCCAGCGTGCGGCATTCAGTCGGACTGTAACCGAGCAGGCGGCTGGTCAAGTAGCCCAGAAACAGGCCCGCGATATTATGCAGTATAACGGCGATGACGACCATAACACCGATTTGCTGGAAGTTGTCGGCATTCAGCGACACAATAATTGCTATGATGAAAACAATAGCGATGACGGATAGCAGCGGGAAAGCCTCGCTGAAAGGTTTAAGTTTGCGACCGGCAATATGGTTTAGTAATACACCCGCGCTGACTGGAATAATCACCATATAGAAAATACCGAGCACCATATCCCAGGCCGGTACTTCAATACTGGCACTGACGAGCTGGTAAGTCAGGGCGGGTGTCAGTAACACGGCCAGCAAGGTCGAGGCCGCAGTCAGGGTGATCGACAGGGCGACATTGCCCCGGGCCAGGTAACAGATAACATTGGAGGCGGTACCGCCGGGGCAGGTACCTACCAGGATCATACCGGCAGTCAGCAGCGGATCGAGTCCCATGATTGACGAGAGCGCGACAGCCGTTAGCGGCATGATCGTGTATTGCAGGGTGATGCCGGCGAAAACGAGCCTGGGCATTTGCAGGACATAGCCGAAATCAGACAGATGCAATGTCAGCCCCATGCCGAACATGACAATGGAGAGCAGAGGAACGATCCAGGTACTATAGCTGTTGAAAATATGTGGTTGCAGCCAGGCAAGCGCTGACGCCATAACTGCCCAGAGTGGGAACAGGTGTGTTAACCGTATCATCAATGCTGTCATGGTCAGTCGATCACGGCGGAAACAGCATCATCCTCGATCACCAGCTCTACGGGCTGTAAGGCATCTCCGATACACGGCCCGGCAACACAAGTCCCGGAATCAACTTCAAACAATGCATCATGCGTCGAGCACTGGATAAACATGTTATCCATATCGAGGAACTGGTCTTCCTGCCATTCAAGATTGACGCCGGTGTGCGGGCAACTGTTGATATAGGCGTTGAAGGCGCCGTCCTTATGCACGACAAACAGGGAAACTGTTTTACTTTCGTGCTGGATTTCGAACGACTTTGAGCCGGGATCAGAAATATCGTGTGTTTTACAGAGTGGAATGATCAAGACAGTTCCTGTGTTGTCGCTCGAGCTGTAAGATAAGGTGTTTCTGGTTCAACTTCAGCATCATTATAACGCAGTGATGCGCGTACAAAAGGTGCACACCACTGATGGGTGAAATACTACTCTGGGTCATCCTGGTCCTGATCGCGATAGCGGTTGTCGGACTCTTCATGATCGCCGCGCGCCTGCTGCGGATGGATGGCCGGGCGGATTCACAGTCCAGGCAGTTTGAGAATATTACACAGCAGCAGGCACAATCGCGCGAAGCGCAGCTGAAAGGTATAGCTGAAATGCAGGCCAGGCTGGAACAGCGTTTTGGCGACATGCAACAGGGTATCGAGAAACGTCTGGGTGAAATGTCACATGCCAGTATCGAGCGGCTCGCGAAATCAAACGATCAGATCCAGGAAACCCTGCACAAACGATTGACAGAAATCAGTGGCCAGGTTGAAACAAGGTTGAACAAGGGTTTTGAAAAAACCAACGAAACCTTTACCGATGTGGTGAAACGGCTCGCGCTCATTGATGAAGCGCAGAAAAAGATCACAGAGCTGTCATCCAACGTTGTCAGTTTACAGGAAGTCTTGAACGACAAGCGTTCAAGAGGCGCATTTGGTGAAGCACAGATGATGTTGCAAGTGCGTAATGCGCTTCCGGAAAACTGTTTCGAAGAACAGTACCAGTTATCAAACGGGGCGCGCGTTGACTGCATGCTGTTTTTACCCGAACCCACCGGAAATCTTGCTATTGATGCCAAGTTCCCGCTGGATTCATATAAAACCATGATGATTCCGGACATTGCACAATCAGATCGCTTGCTCGCTGAAAGGCAGTTCAAGCAGGACATCAAGAAGCATATCAATGATATTGCGGACAAGTACATCATTCCCGGTGAGACATCGGACGGTGCACTGATGTTTATTCCGGCAGAGGCGGTATTTGCAGAAATCCATGCACATCAGCCTGATCTGGTCGAAGAATCACAGCGGCGGCGCGTCTGGATGGTGTCGCCAACGACGATGATGGCGGTGCTGACAACCGCGCGGGCCGTGTTGAAAGATTCTGCAACCAGAAAACAGGTGCATCTGATCCAGGAACATCTGATCAGGCTATCGACTGATTTTGACCGCTTCAGAAAACGCATGGACAACCTGTCCAAGCACATACAGCAGGCTAACAAGGATGTTGAAGAGGTCAATACCTCGGCGCGCAAAATCAGCAGTCGCTTTGAAAAGATCGAGAAAGTGGAATTAGAGGATGAAGATGATGTTGAAATGCTTGAACAATAAGGCATGCTTTTAACAGGGCGTTGTGCGTCGAAACCATACGCGCTACAGCATGTAGCTTCGGATGGTCAACGACAATGGTGCTGCCCGTGTGTACTGGCAGATCGCTTTTGAAACGGGCTATCAGAAGGTTCAACCGGGATGAGCGTGACGACTGGGTGGCTGAGCTGGAGTGTGGTCATTCACGGCATGTGCGGCATAAGCCGCCCTGGCAGAACAGGCCATGGGTAATCACTGAAGAAGGCCGTAGCAAGATGATCGGCAAGCAGATCGAGTGCGGATGGTGTGAACGCCTGAAAGATCAGGCGCCGTCAATCAGGACAGTCTAGAAGTCGCCCATCTCAACAAAGGATATGCCAATTCCCTCGTTAGCAATACGTACAATGACCGCGTCCTTGAATGTGTCCTCGTCGTCATTCAGCGGATCCAGGTAATGCACATTCACCATTTCGCCGATAGGAAACTCTTCTGCTGTGTTGACTTCAATAAACATACCACCTTCACTGATATCACGCGTATTGACTATCGTGTAAGGTTGATCAAGAAAAGTCAGTTCGACACTGACCTTGATTTCCTTGCGGGGGTATCTGCGTTTGTTTTCACTCATAAGCGTACAGCCGTGTTGATATTGATTACCTTCATGCAGTAAATAATAGACTGCTTTGGGCAAAAAAACAGGCTTCGCGACAACAAATTATTTAACGTAATTGCATGAACTTTCAGTACCTTAATCATGTATTCAGGCGGATCATGGCTTGTGATAGAGTGTTGTTTGTTGACCCCGGAGAGAGCCTGATATGAAGTATCTAAATGTTATTGCGCTGGTGTGCTTGTCGACTCTGTGCCTGCCCGCAGGCGCATCCGATATTGAACGTGAAAAGCGTCTTGCCAGCCAGATCGTCGACAGTATTATTGATGGCGAGCCGGTATTTCTGCCGAGTGGTGATCATGAATTTCTTGCGATTTATACCGAAGCAGATGATGCTCAAGGTGCAGTGATTATCATGCACGGACGCGGCTTTCACCCCAACTGGTCCGATGTGGCCTATCCGTTACGTACAGGCCTCGTCGAGCAAGGCTGGAACACGCTGTCATTACAAATGCCGGTGCTGGATAAAGAAGCGAAGTTTTATGATTACCTCGAAATAATGGATGATGCCTTTCCCCGTATTGAGGCCGGTATTGATTATCTGCAGGCGCAGGGGAATGAAAAGATTGTGCTGATCGCGCACAGTTGCAGTGTCCATATGACCATGGCCTGGGTGGATGCGGGCAGGATGCGTGACATCGACGGCTTCGTCGGGATCGGCATGGGGGCTGTAGATTACCAGCAGCCAATGTTAAAACCTTTTCCCCTGGACAGGCTGAAAGTGCCGGTGCTGGATGTCTATGGCGAAGAGGAGTATCCGGCGGTAAAAAAAGGTGCACCAGCCAGGCTGGCGGCAATCCACAACGCGGGTAATCCCAAATCGACGCAGATAACCGTCCCGGGTGCCAATCATTACTTCACCGATGAAGGTGATGCGCTGCTGGAAGTCGTGGGTTCCTGGTTGCAGGGACTCTAGTGCATGAGCAAGCAGGGAAAGCCTGACAGCGAGCCGCGCCTGCTGGTTGAACGGCGTTTCCTTCCTTTTTTTATTACCCAGTTTCTGGGTGCTTTTAACGATAATGTTTTCAAGAATGCGCTGATCATTTTGATTGCCTTCCAGGGTGCGCAATACAGCGATATGGCGACGGATACCCTGACGAACCTCAGTGCCGGTCTGTTCATTCTTCCCTTTTTCCTGCTGTCAGCAACGGCGGGGCAGTTGATCGACAAGACGGAAAAATCACTCTCGATGCGACGCATCAAGATGCTCGAAATTTTCATCATGCTGTGCGCAGCGTGGGCATTCAATGCCGGAGAGCTGTATCTGCTGGTTGCCCTGCTGTTTTTAATGGGCGCACAGTCGACATTGTTCGGTCCCGCCAAGTACAGTTACATTCCACAGCATCTCGATGACAATGAGCTGATTGCCGGCAATGCGCTGGTACAAATGGGTACATTTGTTGCCATACTCATTGGTACCATGACAGGTGGATTGCTGATTGCGCATGAAGAAGGCCGTCAGCTGGTTTCAATCGTGCTCGTTGCACTGGCCGTTCTTGGTTATGTTTCCAGTCTGGTCATACCCAAAACACCGTCACCCTGTCCTGATCTCAAAATCAACTGGAACATCTTTACTGAAACATGGCGCAACATTGCGTTTATACGCAGAAACCGTACCGTGTTTTTGTCGGTTCTCGGAATTTCATGGTTCTGGTTTCTGGGCGCAACCTACCTGGTGCAGTTACCCAATTACACCAAGCTGACGCTCGGCGGCAATGAACAGGTGGTTACCCTGCTGCTCACACTGTTTACCGTGGGCATTGGATCAGGTTCATTGTTATGCAACTGGTTATCAGGCCAGAAAGTGGAAATTGGCCTGGTACCGTTCGGGTCGATTGGTCTTACCCTGTTCGGTATTGATCTGTATTTTGCCAGGCCACTGCAAGGTGGAAGTGAGCTGATCGGGCTTGCCGCTTTTCTGCAACTGGATGGCAGCTTCAGGATCATTGCTGACATCTTGTTGCTGGGTATGTTTGGTGGCTTTTATATCGTGCCGCTGTTTGCGCTGGTGCAGCAGCGCAGTGACCCTGAGCATCTGTCGCGAGTTATCGCCGGCAATAACATTCTTAATGCGCTGTTAATGGTGTTTTCCGCGGTCATGGCGATTGTGTTACTCGGCGCCGGGGTCACTATTGCGCAGTTGTTTCTGGTAATCGCGATCCTGAATGCGACCGTAGCCATTTATATCTATACCCTGGTGCCGGAATTCCTGATGCGCTTCCTGACATGGATTCTGATCCACTCGGTATACCATGTGCGCAAGAAAGGCCTGGAGAACATTCCTGATCAGGGGCCGGCAGTGCTGGTTTGTAACCATGTGAGTTATGTTGATGCCATGATTATTGCCGGCTGTGTGCGCAGACCCATCCGTTTTGTTATGTATTACCGGATCTATAATCTGCCGCTGCTGCACTTTGTTTCACGCACAGCGCGGGCGATACCGATTGCCGGTGCCTTCGAAGACAGGGAATTGATGGAAAAGGCTTTCGATGAAGTAGACAGGGCTCTGCAGGCCGGTGATATTGTTTGCATTTTCCCCGAGGGCAAGCTGACAGCCGATGGCACCATGAACAAGTTCAGAACCGGGGTCGAGCGTATTATCAGGCGCCGACCCGTGCCGGTGATTGCAATGTGCCTGTATGGCCTGTGGGGAAGTGCCTTCAGCCGTGACCAGGGCTTTCTTTTATGGCGCATAATTAAAGGTATTCGTTCCCGCATCGATCTGTCCATTTCATCACCACAACGTCCTGAAGGCGTGACCGCAACAAAACTGCAGCACGAGGTCGCCGTGATGTGCGCACTCTCGGCCAGGGAGCGCGGTTATTAACCCGCCTGCTTGTGGGCGGCGTCAGCTGGAAACTTACGCGCGACACCACTGCCGATGGCCGCTTTCGCAACCGCCAGCGGAACAGTCTCTATCAGGCGCGGGTCCAGCGGCTTGGGGATAATGTAATCAGGCCCGAATACCAGCGTATCCAGATTATAGGCTTGCAGTACTTCACGCGGCACGGGTTCACGTGCCAGATCGGCCAGGGCATGTACGGCGGCGATCTGCATCTGCTGGTTGATGCATTTGGCATGCACGTCCAGAGCACCTCTGAAGATAAAGGGGAAACCGAGCACGTTATTGACCTGGTTGGGGTAGTCGCTGCGGCCGGTGCCCATGATCAGGTCGTTACGTGTTTTATGGGCCAGTTCGGGCAGGATTTCCGGATCCGGGTTAGACAGGGCGAAGACAATCGGGTGCTCAGCCATGCTGGCCAGCAGCTCCGGAGCAAGCAGGTCTGGCCCGGACACACCAATAAAGACATCGGCGCCGTCCATCGCTTCGCTGAGTGTTCTCAACGGTGTCTCCAGAGCGAATTCCAGTTTGTATTCATTCAGGTCATCACGACCACTGTGGATAACGCCACTGCGATCAACCATGAACAGATTCTCATCGCTGGCGCCGATTGCCTTGAGCAGACGCATTGAAGCAATACCGGCAGCACCGGCGCCCAGACAGACTACGCGAACTTCCTCGATTTTCTTGTGCTGCAGCTCGAGTGCGTTAAGCAGGGAAGCGGCGATGATAATTGCGGTACCGTGCTGGTCATCATGAAATACCGGGATGTCGAGCTCGTGAATCAATGCTTTTTCTATTTCAAAACAGGCCGGAGCTGCGATATCTTCCAGGTTGATGCCACCAAAAGTAGGTGCGATACGCATCACGGTTTCGATAAACTCATGCGGCTTTTTGGTGTTTATTTCGATATCGAAAACATCGATATCGGCGAAGGCCTTGAACAGTACGGCCTTGCCTTCCATTACAGGTTTACTGGCGGCGGGCCCGATATCACCGAGGCCCAGCACCGCAGTACCATTGGAAATGACAGCCACCAGGTTGCCCTTGCCGGTATAGTCGTAGACGGCGCCATGATCGCGGGCGATTTCGAGGCAGGGCTGGGCAACGCCCGGTGTATAGGCAAGCGACAGGTCATGCTGGGTGATACAGGGCTTTGTGATCTGGGTGCCGATTTTTCCCGGCTTTGCGCCGGCGTGATAATCAAGTGCCTGCTGTTTGTATCGTGATGACATTACTTTTCCCGCATTTTCGGCTGGTCGTATATAAATAATGACTGATATTTTAACATTCGGTTTCGATAGTCGCCGGGTTTATTTCCATGGCGGAAGGGTGACGGAGGCGCAGATAGTATTTTACGCGTCTGCCGTGGCGAGATTTACCGTCGCTTGCGGTGTTGTCAGGATGCAGCCAGCCTCGTACGTTCACCGTTTTGCCTGGCAGTGAAGCCAGCTCGGCAACATCGAACGCTGCCAGATCCTTGCTGCGGATAGTGATCATCAGCTCTGACATAAAAAGCCGAATTCCCTTGTCAGTCTGGCTGAAATGCTCGATGCTACCGGTAACAAGCTGGAAGCCGCTGTTTTCTGGACCAAGATCCGCGGCCTTGATAATGCTCCGGGCCGTATTGGCCCACAGGCCTTTGTGCTGGCAACGTGCGATTCTTTCCTGGATGGTATAGCACTGCGAGTAGCGGGTGTTGGGCGGATGCGCGATCGCCAGTGCCATGCCCTGTTGCAGCAGCAGGGCCTGCAGATTCCTGCCGTCAGGGGTAAACAGGTGCGCCAGCGTGCGTTGATAACGGTCAAACCGTTCCTGGCCATAAACCAGGCCAATCCGGTTGTCATGCAATGCAATGGCCGTTTGCAAAGCCTCGCGTGCTTCCCGGGCAAAAGCCTGTGCAGGATTGTCGTCACGCGCGAGTTCCGGTGTATTAATGCCGATCAGGCGAATCTTGCGGCCATCTTCGAGATGAACCGTATCGCCGTCATGGACATAGCTGACCCGCACGGTTTCATCTGCCTGGCTAACGGGGCAGGCTGTACCGGCATCAGCCAGTGCTGGTGCCAGGCAGGCGAGGAATAAAAAAAGGCGCTCGAAAGCGCCTTTTCTCAGATTCTGCATGAGCTGATTGCGATCAGGCTTTGCCGCCACCGAAGCGTTTGCGGAACTTGTCAATCTGGCCGGCTGAATCAAGAATTTTCTGTTTTCCGGTATAAAAAGGGTGACATTGTGAGCACACTTCAACCTGCAACTCGTCTTTAGCAATAGTAGAGCGTGTCTGGAAGCTGTTACCACAGCTGCAGGTCACATTAACTTCTCTATATTCCGGGTGGATTTCCGGTTTCATCTTTGTTTCCTCCCTGTTCATCAGGGAAACATCTCAAAAGGCGGGCTATTCTACCCGTAAGGCCGGATGCTGGCAAGCGCCTGAACTTGATCGCTATGACTGCATACCGGAGCGAAAACGCTTTATTTTTGCTACATAATATCAACATGGATAAAAAGAACTCAACAAGGATACCGTCTCTATGAAGTCGACCATTATTTCCATGCTGATTGTGCTCTGTGTTCTGGCCACGGTGCCGTTATTTCTGTTTGGCGACAGCAGCGTGCTGGCCAGGTTTGGTATCGACTTGACCGGTGGTTCCGATACCAGGGCAAAGGCCCCCAAAAACCTGACCAATGTCACCACTGACCAGAAAGTGCAGGTATACAAATGGCGTGATGAACATGGTGTTATGCAGTTTACCAATACGCCGCCGCCGGAAGGCCAGCAAGCTGAAATGGTTGAGTTGACGCCGAATACCAATATTGTCAAGGCGGTCGAAGTTCAACAACAGGAGGTTGAGCAGGAGCGCGGCGGGCCCAGCGTCATCACAACAGGCAGCCCGCATACCCCGGGCGGGATGAAGGACATGCTCGATGCTACCACTGAACTGAAGGATGGTATGAATGAAAAACAGCTGGAGCAGCAGCAATTGATTGAGCAGATTCTGGGCAATCAGCGATAACTCAATTCGACTGATCACCGCGCTCTTCAGTCGCCAGGAATTTTTGTAATACATCATTCAGAAAATCGAATCCGCGTGGGCTTGTCGTTAAACCGGTTGCGGAAATCTCCAGCAAGTCCTTATCGATCGTATTGCAGGCATCAAGCAGGAATGCCCTGCTGATTCCGGTTCGTTGTTCAAACAGGTCAAAGGTGAAACCGTTTTTCAGTCGCAAGGCATTGAGTAAAAAATCAAACAGGCGATCGGCCCGGTTAAGTTCGCTTGTTCCCGAACATGCATCACCACGCTGTGCGCTAGCGATATACGCAGCGGGTTGACGTTGTTTCCAGCGGCGCTGGATAGTACTCGAGTTAGTGCTGGTCACTTTTCCATGTGCGCCTGCACCAATGCCAATGTAGTCGCCGAATGTCCAGTAGTTCATATTGTGCCGGCATTGCTTACCCGTCCTGGAAAATGCCGAGACTTCATATTGCCGGTATTCATTGCTGTTCAGTAAATCATGACACTGCTGTTGCATGTCCCAGATCAGGTCAGCTTCCGGCAGCACTGGTGTGTGCTTGTGGAACCAGGTGTTGGGCTCGATGGTTAACTGGTAATGCGATATGTGTGCCGGTGCAAAATCACACGCGAGGATGACATCTTCAGCGGCCTCTCGCAGGCTTTGGCCGGGCAGACCGAACATAAGATCCAGATTGATGTTATCAAAGCCGGCAGCACGGGCTGTTTCAATTGCTTTAATGGCCTCTTCGCGATTATGAATGCGTCCCAGTTTATTCAGCTTGTCATCGTTGAAGCTTTGTATGCCAATGGACAGGCGATTGATGCCAGCTGTTCTGAAGTCAGTAAACTTCTGTTGTTCAAAAGTGCCGGGGTTGGCTTCGAGGGTAATTTCTGCATCGGCTGCCAGGTTTGCTGTGTGCCTGATGCCGGCAATGATGTTGTCAATGGATTCGGTTGAAAACAGGCTTGGTGTTCCACCGCCGAAAAAAATGCTTTTTATTTCACGTTGCCTGGTGACATCGGGTTCCCGCTCGAGATCAGCCATTAATGCAGCAACATATGATGTTTCATCAAGTTTATCGCCGGCTTCATGTGAATTAAAATCGCAATACGGACATTTACGCACGCACCAGGGTATATGTACATACAGACTTAAAGGCGGTAGTCGTAAGAGCGGTTTTTCATTCATGTCTATAAGGTTAACAGTTACTACAGAGATTGCCTGGTTCGATGAGGATGTATCGGGTATTTACACCA
>JASFVM010000025.1:0-15878 GCA_050049835.1 Gammaproteobacteria bacterium | reverse complement strand
AGGATAGTGCTCCCGTCTGGCTTTGCGCGCAACCTGTTTGCGCATCTGTGATGCGACCAGCGGACGCAGCAGCCGGTTATTCAGCAGCCTTTGGACAAACGGCGGTCGCTTGCGTTTGGGAGCCTCCAGGACAAAGCTGACTGCTGCTGACCTGAGCTGACGCTCGGGTACGCATTCATCGATCAGACCGATTTTTTTTGCGGTTCTGGACGGAATGGCGCGCCCGGTAAGCATGATGTCCATTGCGGGCAGCGGGCCGCAACGCTGTATTGAACGCGCTGTGCCGCCATAGCCGGGATGAATACCCAGCTTGATTTCGGGCAGACCAAGGCGGGTAGAGGCATCATCAGAAGCCACGATGTAATCACAGGCCAGCGACAGTTCAGTGCCGCCACCAAGGCACATACCATTGACCATGCTCACAGTCGGAAACGGCAGTGCTGCGAGCTTGTTCATGACTTCGTGGCCGCGATCAAGAAACGGTTGTGATTGCTCAATGTCGTCAAGATCGAGGAATTCCTTGATGTCCGCACCGAAAATAAAACTGCCCTGCTTGTCCGAGAGAATAATCGCACCCTGCGGCCTGTAGTTAGCCAGCTCATCACATATCGAGCGTAGTTCATCCAGCACGACACCGGCGAGCAGGTTCACTTTTGAATCTGCCATATCAAGATGCAGCCAGGCGATATTGTGATCGTCGTATTCCAGTTTCCAGTGTTTGTACTGATCAGACGTCTGCATGCTCATTGTGCGGCCTCGCTTTCTGAATCAGAGTTACTGATATTTTCTATCAACATGGCACCGCCCTGGCCGCCGCCGATACAAAGACTGGCCATACCTCGCCTGGCATTGTTACGCTGCAGTACTTTTGCCAGATGCAGCACAATGCGTGCACCACTGGCCCCAACAGGATGGCCGAGGCTCACGCCACCACCGTCAACATTGAGCCGTTCATGCGGTATTTCCCCAAAGGCCCCGTCCTGGCCCAGCTGTGTCCGGCAGTAATCATCATCTTTCCAGGCTTCGACACAGCCGAGTACCTGGGTTGCAAATGCTTCGTTTATTTCCCAGTAATCGATATCACTGATTGCCAGCTGATGACGGTTCATGATCGGGGTCATGGCGTGAACAGGGCCCATGCCCATCACCGCCGGATCAAGGCCGGCCCATTGGCTGTCGACAATTTTTGCCAGTACCGGCAGGTTGTATTTTTCAACCGCATCCTGGCTGGCCAGTAACAGCATGGTTGCGCCATCAGTTATCTGGGCGCTGTTACCGGCGGTCACACTGCCGTACTTACGGTCGAAGACCGGACGCAGTTTGGCCAGTTTTTCAACACTTGAGTCGGGTCTGACACCGTCGTCATGATCATAAAAATTACCGTCACTGTCATACAGTACTTCGATTTCATCAAGATGGCCGGCAGCGTGTGCCGCGGCGAGGCGATGGTGGCTGGCAACCGCAAAACTGTCCATTTGACTGCGCGAGATCGCAAAACTGGCTGCAATGTTTTCTGCCGTCTGGCCCATGTTGAGACCGACAATCGGATCAGTCAGGCCGCGCAGTAACGCAATCACCGGCTTGAAATGACCAAGGCGAAGTTTAGTGATATGAACCAGGCGTTGCATCAACGTTTTTGACTGCATCAAATCACTCAGCCAGTACACCATCGTACTGTTATAGATAACAGGTGCACGGCTCATGGCTTCGACACCACCGGCGAGGACCAGCTCAGACCGGCCACTGGCGATGTTATGCAAGGCGCAGTCGATAGACTGCATGCCTGAAGCGCAGTTTCGTTGCACTGTCCACGCAGGAACGGTCTGTGGGATACCCAGCCTGAGAGCAATGACACGCCCGATATTCGCCTCATCTTCACTGGGCATAACACAGCCTGTGATGACTTCATCCAGTTCAGCGAGATCAAAGTTATGTCGCATCAGCAGTGCACGTCCCGCACTGACAGCAAGGTCGCTGGCACTGAAAGGGCCCGGTTTGCCACGTGCTTTCAATTGCGGCGTACGACTGCCATCAACAATGTACACATCTCTGCCATTAATCATATTCAGTCACCATCGTTGCAGTTAATCATTACCTGCTTACGGTAATTTAATTCAATACAGGACGCTCTGTTTAATTTCATGCGAATAAAAGTAATCAGGAATAACGTTCAGGTATTCCCTTGCCACTATCCACTTATACCTCGCCACTGCTTTTATCAAGGAGTTTGAACTTCCCAGCCGGTATTTGAGAATTCATCAACCTTGATCGCATTGCGAATGGCCGCCTGTGCTTCTTTCAGTAAATCATAATCTTCGTCTGAAATAACATCTTTTTCCTTTGCATCCTCATACAGGCTGAGTGATGCAGTCGACAAATAACCTTTTTTCATCGCTCTTCTTAAGCGCCTTTCCAGCTTCTCCGTTCTGAGTACGTAGTCAAGGGCGTTATCAATACGCCCGGTTGCATCATCCGGATCGTCGCTGATAAAAATACCACGCGCCAGTCGATTGCCTGCATCCGATGGTGTCAGCAGCAGGCGTGCGACTTCATAACCCTGTCTGTCATCCGGTCCCTTGTAGGGTTTAGTCAACGGAAACACGAGGAAATTGAGCAAATGACCGGTTAAGGGCACCGGCATGTTTGTCATCACGCCTTTCAGTGCGGTCTGTATGTTGAACAAGGCATCATCACAGGCCCAGCGCAGCAAGGGTATGTCCTGCTCCGGTTCGCCTTCGTCTTCGTAGTGTTTCAGCAGCGCGCTGATGATATACATATTGGATAAAACATCAGCCAGTCGCCCCGATATCTTTTCTCGCCGTTTAAGTGAACCACCGAGAAAGGCAAGACAGAAGTCTGTCATCAATGCAAATGCCGAGCTCATGCGGACCAGTTGCCGGTAGTAATAACCGGTGACGCGGTCACCCGGTGTGCGCAGAAAACGTGCGCCGGTAACACCCATCCAGAATGTGCGCACGATATTGCTCATGATAAAGCCCAGATGTGCAAACAGGGCTTTATCGAATTGCTTCAGGCCACGCTTCTTGTCAGGGTTATGGAAGGCGGCCACTTCTTTCAACAGGAAGGGGTGGCTGCGCAACGCACCCTGGCCGAAAATAATCATGGTTCGGGTCAGGATATTCGCGCCTTCAACCGTGATACCGACAGGTATCAGCTGATAACCGCGTCCAAGAAAGTTATGCGGACCCATGCAGATTCCGTGACCACCATGGATATCCATAGCGTTATTCACGACTTCACGCATGCGTTCCATGGTCTGCTGTTTGACAATGCCGGATACCACGGAAGGGACTTCCCCGGAATCAAGCGCTGATAACACGAGCAGCCTGGCTGCTTCAATGGCATAACTCTGACCACCGATTTTTGCCAGTACTTCTTCGACACCCTCAAAATAACCGATGGGCGTACGGAACTGCTTGCGTATGCGCGCGTAGCGTCCGGTATAGCGTGAGGCCACCTTGCCGGCGGCCGCACCGAGTGCGGGCAGGGAAATAGCACGACCATCAGCCAGGCATTCCATCAACATGCTCCAGCCCTTGCCAATGTATTCTTCGCCACCAATTATCCAGTCCAGTGGTATGAACACATCCCGACCGCGTATTGGCCCGTTCATGAATGCCTGGTTGGCAGGGAAGTGACGCTTGCCGACTTCCACTCCGGGTGTGTCACGTTTAACCAGTGCCAGCGTTATACCTCTGTCATCGACATCACTGAGCAGATGATCCGGATCATACAATTTGAAGGCAATGCCCAGCAATGTGGCGACCGGTGCAAGCGTGATGTAGCGTTTGTCCCAGTTGAGGCGGACACCCAGCACATCCTCCCTGCCTTCGAATGTACCGTAACAAACAACACCGGTGTCGGGCATCGCGCCGGCATCACTGCCGGCATCCGGCCCGGTCAGACCAAAGCATGGTATCTCTTCGCCACGTGCCAGGCGCGGCAGATAATAATCTTTCTGTTCCCGCGTGCCGTAATGCATCAGCAGTTTACCGGGGCCCAGCGAGTTGGGCACCATAACGGTCACAGCTGTTGAACCGCTGCGACTGCCGAGTTTCATTACCACTTCCGAATGCGCCAGGGCGGAAAAACCCAGTCCGCCGTATTCTTTCGGAATAATCATCGCAAAAAAACCGTTGTCCTTGATGAACTGCCAGGACTCGGGTGACAGGTCATGGTTTTGCTGGGTAATTTCCCAGTCATTCGACATACGGCATAACTGTTCGACCGGTCCGTCGATGAATGCCTGTTCTTCTTCCGTTAGACGGGGCGCAGGTAACGAACGAATTTTTTTGAAGTCGGGTTTACCGCTGAACAGTTCACCTTCCCACCAGACATCACCGGCATCGAGCGCTTCCTGCTCGGTCTGTGAAATGGTCGGCATTGCATTGGCCATGCCCTTGAACAGGGGGGTGCTGATCAGGTTCTTGCGCAATATATGGACATTCAATGGAATAACGACAGCCGCATAGATCAACCACAATAATGCCAGTGTTGCGTTGCCAACACCCGGAACATAGTGCATTACCAGAAGGCCAGCAGCCACCAGGACCGACCACAACCACAGTGATATGCGAAAGTACACTGCGACAGCAGTAATAAGAATAAACAGCACAATCCACATCAGCATGACAGCTTCCTTTTAGTTGTTGTGTTTGAAATTGAGATTATGTTCTGCGCGCGCTGGTTCACCTGCTTCATCAGATGTATCTTCCGCCTTGATGACAACAGGTTGAACGCTTTCTTCCGCAGCCGGTTCAGCTTGCCGGTCGGCGGTCTCAACCAGCTCTATATTCGACCTGTCGAGAATGAGACAGTCACCGATATCATTACAATGCACACCGGTACTGTCCCATGGCAGCTTGCGGTAGACAGCAAGATCATCAAGGTCGAGCATCGGGTATTTGATAACATCAAAGTACGGCGAGTAATCAAAGTCCGATGGTGTGATCATTTTGGTATTACGCCGAAATAGCTTCAGATTGCCGTTGTCGTCCTGGTGCAGGACCGGTCTTATCGGGAAGTGAACAGAAGCAAAGGCTTCGGCCATCATGACCGAGCATACGGTTTTTGTCGGACGGCCCGCGTTGTGCTCGAACAGGCTTGATACCCAGCGCTTGGGTATCCACCAGTATGGAAACATGAAACGCGCAAGGTCCATGACATGACGTACATTGTAATCAGTGCCCAGCTGATGGATGGCGTAGGTAATAACACTTTGTGCATCTTTTCTTGTTAATCCCTTGGGACGGCAGATTCTCAGGTGTTCGTCCTGATATTTATCGAGCGTGTTAATAATGGTGCCGTGACCGAGCAGTGATTCGATGATCAGTTGTTCACCCGGGGCGCAGCTGCAGAATTGTTCAATACGCTTGCGTACATTCAGATCATCAATGTCATGCAGGCGTCCGATGTAAATAAAGGAGTGTGTCCATATGCTCTGCGTGACCGCCTTGATAATGTCACTGACGTTGGAGCGGCCTTCAACAAGCAATACGTCACCCGGACGCAGTTCATAGCGTAACTTGTCGAAATCGGACAACGGGAACCTGGGATTGTCGCCTTCATAGGTCAGCCAGTTGACGATCCTGTCCCAGATAAAATCCCTGACTTTATTAAACGGCCACAGCATATCAGCCCGCCTGGTTAACATGTATATTGAAGTGTAGCTAAAAGGTAAGACAAATGCCTGATTTTTGGGTTCAATTAATTCGATAAGTAACTGTTTTATCGATTTAAATTAATCAGCGGTCGCTGCCTCAGTGAAATTGTTCGACCAGCGCGACAGCGCGGTCGATGCTTTCGATAGTCGTATGAAAATGCGGTGAAAAACGGATGCCATGACCACGCATGGCACAAACCACGTTGTGTTGCTGCAGATAACGGTACAGGTCAACCGTATCGCTGTCCGTTTTCCTGAACAGAACGATTCCGGAACGCCTGTGTGCAGCCAGTGGACTCAGTATTTCGACGTGTTGCAGCGCAGCCAGTTTTTCTGCCAGGCGGGCGGTAATGTCCAGCACCTGTTTCTCCACTGCCTCCATGCCGATATCAAGCAACAGGCCGACCGAGGCATGCAGTGCGACGATACCCAGCATATTGGGACTGCCGCACTCAAAACGTCGCGCCGTTTCACTGGGCTGCCACTCCTTCTGGTTGAAGTCAGCATAATCCTGCACCATATGCCAGCCGTACTGTTTCAGTTCAAGTTGCGGAATAAGCGCCTGGCGGCAATAGAACAGGGCGCTGCCTTCAGGGCCCAGCATCCACTTATGGCCATCAGCAACAACGAAATCAGCCTGGCAGGCCTGGACATCGAAGCGTAATGCCCCGATCGACTGGATCGCATCGACACAAAACAGCGTATCTGATTGCCTGCAGGCGCGGCCCAGGCGTTCGATATCGAGGCGCAAACCGGTAGCATATTGCACCGAGCTGCAACTGAGCAGCCGGGTAGCGGGGTCCATTGCATCGATCAGCGCCTGCTCCGGGTCGTTGCTGTCACTGACTGGAACCAGGCGGGTTTCCACGCCACGGCTGTGCAACGATTGCCAGACAATGCGATTGGAGGGGAATTCCTCCGCCGGAATCACGATATTATCGCCGGCTTGCCAGGGCAGGCCATAGGCGATCACCGACAGTCCTTCGGAGGTGCTTTTCAGCAGGGCAATTTCATCGCTCGAGGGGGCGGATATAAGCGCGGCCAGGCGCTGGCGTAATTCCAGTTCCCGGTGCAGCCATTTTTCGTAGTTTTTTGAGCCCTGGCGGGCGTTTTCATCGGCAAAGGCCTTGACCGCAGCAGCCGTTGGTAGCGGCCATGGGGCCACAGCTGCATGGTTGAGATATACAACATCATCATCGAGCTGAAAGTAAGACTGCATATCATCTCCCATGAAGCGGTTGCGATTGACGGGCACACTGTTAATATGTGCACCACAAAATGAATCTCGAAATACAGTGTACACATGTCCGTAAAAGCATCCAATATTGGCGTCATGATCGTCGATGATCATGACCTGGTCAGACATGGTTTCGCCAGCTTGCTATCGGCCCAGAATGGTATTGAAGTGGTAGCCGAGGCAAAAAGCGGCGAGGAAGCGATCGAGCACTGCAGGAACAACCACAAGGCTATCGACGTCATCCTGATGGATGTGAACATGCCCGGTATCGGCGGGATGGAAGCGACCAGGCGTATCAGCAAACAATGGCCGGATATCGGCATCATTATTCTCACCGTGCATGCCGACGGCCCGATCCCGAAGCGCCTGCTGAAGGGCGGCGCCAAGGGGTATCTCACCAAGGGCAACGAAGTCACTGAAATGGTTGCGGCCATCAGGGATGTCCACCAGGGAGGGCGTTACATTGCCAAGGACATCGCGCAGCAGCTCGCGCTGGCAATGCTGCCCGGTCAGGACAACATCATCGACAGCCTGTCAAAAAGGGAGCTGCAAATCCTGATGATGATTGCCCAGGCGCATAAAAACTGTGAAATAGCCGAGACCCTCAATATCAGCCCGAAAACCGTCAGCACCTACCGTAAACGCCTGCATGAAAAACTGGGCGTAAAATCCGACGTGCAGATGTTGCACCTGGCCATGAAGCACGGCATTCTTGATAGCAATATGCAAAACATAAACAATTAGTTACAATATTTACTTAATGTAATTAATTATATTACGGCATGACCACTTTCAGCACCGATTGCGTTCAATGCGAGCGCCTTGCCAGCTTTCTGGCTGATATTCGCAGCGAATATCCCGATTATTTCGCCAGGCCGGTTCCCGCCTTTGGCGACACGGTTGCACGCTGCTGCATCGTCGGCCTGGCACCGGGCATGCACGGTGCCAACGCCAGTGGACGACCATTCACCGGCGATCATGCCGGTATCCTGTTATACCGGACGCTTCACAAATACGGCTTTGCGACAAAGCCTGAATCACGCTCGGCGGACGATAACCTTGCACTGATCAACTGCCGTATCACCAACGCCGTCAAATGCCTGCCACCGCAGAACAAGCCGGTCGCTGCTGAAATCAACACCTGTAACAACTGGTTGAGCATGGAGCTCAAGGCACTGCCAGATGACCACGTCATCATTGCGCTGGGCAGCATCGCACACAAGGCAGTAATCATGGGGCTGGGTCTGAAACAGTCTGAATACAGGTTTGCTCACGCTGCAGAGCACGAGCTGGAGCGCGGCGTGCTCATCGATTCCTACCACTGCAGCCGCTACAACACCCAGACCCGGCGGCTGACACCGGCGATGTTCGAAGCTGTTTTCGCGCGAGCCAGAGAAATAATTAATTAACCACAGAGGCACAGAGCGCACAGAGCTTTTTATAGTGGCGGGCAAAACGGCATAATTAACAAGTTACGCGTCTACCCGACTGAATCACACTCGCAGTAGCACATAAAACATATCAATACTCTGTGCTCTCTGTGCCTCTGTGGTGAACAATCATTCGTTATAATTCAGTTATGTCCTTTGATTCCAGTGCCTTCCTCAAATCGGTCACCAGCAAACCCGGCATCTACCGCATGTATAACGCGGACGGCAAGGTGATGTATGTGGGCAAGGCGCGTAATCTGAAAAAGCGTCTGCAAAGCTATTTTCGCGGCACCGGGCTGTCACCGAAGACAGAACTGCTGGTTTCGCAAATCGCTGACGTTGATGTGACCGTTACCCATACCGAAAGCGAAGCGCTGTTGCTGGAAAATAACCTGATCAAGGAGTACCGGCCGCGCTATAACGTGCTTTTGCGCGATGACAAGAGCTACCCTTATATCTATATTTCAGACCGGGACACTTATCCACGCATCGCTCTGCATCGAGGCGCGCGCAAGAAACCCGGACGTTACCTGGGCCCATACCCGAATGCGGGGGCCGTGCGTGAAACCATCAACCTGCTGCAGAAAACCTTCCGCATCCGCCAGTGTGAAGACAGTTATTTCAGAAACCGGTCACGTCCGTGCCTGCAGTACCAGATCAAGCGTTGTACCGCCCCGTGTGTCAACCTGATCTCGGAACAGGCTTATCGCCAGGACATCAAACATGCCCTGCTGTTCCTCGAAGGTAAAAGCAGCCAGATCTTTGAGGAACTGGTTGCCGATATGGAAAAGGCGGCGGCGAAAAAGAACTATGAAAAAGCGGCAGTTTACAGAGACCAGATCAGTAACCTGAAAGTGATCACCGAGCGCCAGCATGTCAGTGCCGAGAAAGGTGATATCGATATTATCGCCTGTGCTGCCGAAGGCGGGCAGGCCTGTATCCAGGTGTTCTATATCCGCAATGGCCTGAACCTGGGTAACCGCAGCTACTTTCCCGCATTGCCTGAAGCCATGGACATCCCCGATATTCTGGCGGCGTTTATACCCCAGTTCTATCTTGGCAGGCAGATTCCAGCCAATATTATTCTCTCGGCCAGGCCGGCAGACGCCAGCCTGCTGCAGGCAACGCTGAGCGAAAAAGCCGGCAGAAAAATAACCTTCAGTACCAGTGTCAGGGGCGAACGCGCCCGCTTCCTGGAAATGGCGCTCAACAATGCCAGCCAGTCACTGGCAGCACGCATGGTATCGCGCAGCGGGCTGTTGCAGCGTTTTGAAGCTCTGCAGGAGGCATTGCAGCTCGAAAGTCTGCCGGTCAGGCTCGAATGTTTTGATATCAGTCATACCCAGGGAGAGGCAACCAAGGCGTCCTGCGTCGTCTTCACCCAGGACGGACCTTGCAAAAGCGATTACCGGCGCTACAACATCAGTAACATCACTCCCGGTGATGATTATGCGGCGATGCGCCAGGCTTTGCAGCGTCGCTACAAAAACAGCAGTCAGGACGGAGATGAGCGCAAGCTGCCAGATGTCCTGTTCATCGATGGCGGCAAGGGGCAGTTGCGCCAGGCCATCGAGGTATTCGACGAGCTCGGCATCAACAACGTGCTGCTGGTTGGCATTGCCAAGGGGGAAGGGCGCAAGGCCGGGCTGGAAAAACTGGTATTCAGTGACGGCCGGCCTGATCTGCATCTCGATCCGCAATCGTCTGCCTTGCACCTGGTTTTGCAGATTCGGGATGAGGCCCACCGTTTCGCTATCAGTGGTCACCGCGCACAGCGAGCGAAAAAGCGAACACAGTCACCACTGGAGGATATCGCGGGGCTTGGTCCCCGGCGCCGTCAAACTTTACTCATGCATTTCGGCGGACTGCAGGGGATTAGCCGCGCAGGAATAGAGGATCTTGCTAAAATAACGGGAATAAGCAAAAAACTGGCGCAAGCAATATACGACCGGTTTCATGTAAACGACTAGGCAGAATTTCCATACTCAATAATGATAAACGTTCCGAATACGCTTTCACTGGTTCGAATAGCCCTTATTCCCGTATTCATTTACGTCTATTACCTGCCTTATGAATGGTCACACATTGCTGCGACCGCGCTGTTTGCACTGGCCAGCATTACGGACTGGTTTGATGGCTACCTGGCAAGAAAACTGGAACAACAGTCGCGCCTGGGTGCAATCCTCGATCCTCTGGCTGACAAGCTCATGGTGGTAGTCGTCCTGATCCTGCTGGTGGCAGACAACCCGCACAATAACTGGTTGCTGTTTTCCACAGTGATCATCATTACCCGTGAGATATTCATCGCCACCCTGAGGGAATGGATGGCAGAGCAGGGTGAAGGCAAAAAAGTGGCTGTCTCTCTTGCCGGCAAGGTCAAAACAACCGCGCAGATGGTGGCATTGGGCTTCCTCATCTTCAAGCATGACCTGATGGGCCTGCCAATCTACCTGTTCGGCATCATTCTGCTGGTATTTGCCGCATTCCTGACGCTGGTGTCTATGATCAATTACATCGTTGCAGCCAAAGATACGATTAGCAACTCGCAATAATCTGAAGCTGCAGCTCCCTTTCATTGCAGATAAGTCTATATAAACCTTGACAGAATGGTCGTCACAGCTAGAATACCCCTCTGCTTTTAGCACGCGGGAATAGCTCAGCTGGTAGAGCACAACCTTGCCAAGGTTGGGGTCGCGAGTTCGAATCTCGTTTCCCGCTCCAATTTCTTGACGAAACCCTGTCTACCAGGGTTTTTTCGTTTTTACAGTGTGTACAATACCTGTAACAACAGCCTGTTTCACTGACAGCGTGCAGGCAGACAAACAACTGAACATGGCGGGATGGCAGAATGGCTATGCAGCGGATTGCAAATCCGTGTATCTCGGTTCGACTCCGGGTCCCGCCTCCAAACACTTCTATAAAATTGCCATCAGACCCAGGTGGTGTTGTGGTAGACCGCAGCTTGCAAAGTTGCACACGATATTGAGCAAGGTTGATATCGAGGACCTGACTTAATAGCCCAGGTGGCGAAATTGGTAGACGCAAGGGACTTAAAATCCCTCGGAGGTTAAACTCCGTGCCGGTTCGATTCCGGCCCTGGGCACCATCCATAATTGTTACCGGGTCGTTTCATCAGGTAACCAAGCCTGTTTCAACTTCGAAGCGGCACAGCGATCATGTTATGTGCCATCCGTATCTTGTCACTAATTCAATCTATCAAAACTGCGTATATGAACGACTGCTCTGACAGGTGATATGCAGTTACTGTTACGCAATGAAATGCTGTTTTGAATATCCAGTATCTATAGCAGTACACAAACAGACGACAGGACGACTGAGCTTGACCGAAATATTAGTAGTATTTAATATGCTGCTTTTAAACGGTGTTGGACACGCGACAGGCTGAATTTGTCAGCGATGATTTATGTTCGGCCAGGCAACGCAAGACGGGTTACCGGCAAACTGCTGGTGAGCAAACAATTGTGTACTCAATCAGATAAAGGTAAATATTTTGAAACACCGACAACGAGGACAATGGTTACGGTTGCTCGGTATCGAGTTAAGCCCGGTAACCCATGCCGAAAGAATCGTGTCAACGATTGGCGGCTTTGTGGGCATCTATGCAATACTTGAAATCAGCCTGTATTTCACAGGAAATGCGGCAGCGACACTGATTGTTGCTTCCATGGGTGCATCCGCAGTGCTGGTTTTTGCAGTGCCGCATGGACCCCTGTCGCAAATCTGGCCTGTATTCGGCGGCCATCTTTTATCGGCGATGATCGGTGTCAGTTGTCAGCTGCTTGTACCTGATGCTGTTATTGCAGCTGCACTGGCTGTTTCACTGGCGATTGGTGTTATGCACTATCTTCGCTGTATTCATCCGCCGGGTGGAGCAACGGCACTGTCAGCTGTCGTCAGCGGCCAGCAAGTGCATGAACTGGGATACCAGTTCGTCTTGACGCCGGTATTGTTGAACGTGCTTGTAATTATCATCGTTGCGATCGTCTTCAATTACCCGTTTTCCTGGCGCCGCTATCCTGCAGTGCTCAGAAAAACGAAGGTGCGTGAAACGACCCCGCATATTCCATCAATCGCTCATGAAGACCTGGTTTTTGCTTTGAGTGAAGTGGATTCATTCATTGATGTTTCCGAGCAGGATCTGATTGCGATCTACGACCTTGCAACGAAAGGTGCTCATGGCAGTGGCCTGAAGGCTGATGATATAAAGCTCGGTCATTATTACAGTAATGGAAAATATGGTAACGAATGGGCCGTGCGGCAGATTGTAGACGAATCAGATTCAGATACATTACATGGCAGTGTCATTTTCAAAACTGTCGCCGGTGCCGGCCGCCGCAGCAGCGGTGTCCTGACGCGTGAGGATTTCGCACGCTGGGCAAAACATGAGCTGCAGCGCAACGATGAAAACTGGCTCAGGGTCGACCATCAATAGACATCTGCAGTTACTGCGGACGGTAACAATTTCCCCTTTCCAAAGAACGTCAATCATTATGTCTCTGATGGAATAATCGGGATATTCAATCTGATATAAACAGGTATATAAAATATTTGTTATAATCAACATTGTATTTGATGCGAGAAATCCAGTATTGATCTGTCACTGAACGAGGAGGCAACAATATGCTTTGTGTCCATGTATCGATGAAATTTTCAAATCAACCCGTAAAACGGACGCCGGTGGCGCTGGTGCTGGACACCGACCCGGAGCATCCTGTTCAAAGCAACACTGATCGAAGTGGCAAGGTCAGGTTCGATATTCCACCGGCCAGTGGAAAAATAGTGGTCAACGGATCTGCACGTTATCACGGCCGTCTTGAAGGTGATATTGACATCAGCTTATGGTCACCGGTCGATGCCGGTACAGTCTCCGAGCACGGTGCGCCAGGCGGTATCGCAAGTGGCAGCATTGCCTATCCCGGCATGCAGACGCGCTCACTTGAAGTCAATGGAAAAGAAGTGCTGACAGACAGCGAAGGCTACCTGATCAATCTTGATGACTGGTCTGAAAGCTTCGTTCGCATTGAAGCCGAACGTGAAGGACTGGCACTCACGGATGAAACCTGGGAGGTGATACGTTTCCTGCGCGATTACTTTGAAAAGCACCAGGTACAGGCCAATGTGCGAGAAATTATCAAGCATTTTCGCAAGGTATGGGGGCCTGAGCAGGCTAATAATCACTATCTTCACACCATCTTTCCCCAGGGTGGGCCGCAAAAACAGGGAAATCGTCTGGCGGGCCTGTTGCGCACTAAAGGCGAGCACTAGGCAGGAAAAAACCGTATCAGGCAATATGCAGCATACGCTGCAGGGAAGGCTGGTTAGCAATACAATCAGCCAGTGTATAGGTATCCAGCACGGCATAAAATGCCTGCTGCGCTTTGTAAAATGCCGAGCGAAGCCTGCAGGCGTTTTCAATCCGGCAGTCCGATACACCCGGAGAAAAGCACTCAACCAGTACACTGTCCGCCTCGGACTTTCGTACCAGTTCGCCGATCCGGATCCGGCCCGGATCAACATTCAGCCGGACGCCGCCGCCTTTACCTCGCGTCGTTACCACATATCCCTCCGCAACGAGAAACAACACAACTTTCATCAAATGATTTTTTGAAATACCGTAAGCGCTTGCAATGTCGCCGACAGATGCACGCTGCTCTTTGTGCGTACCAAGATAGATCAGTACTCGCAATGAATAGTCGGTAAAAGTTGTTAGTCGCATGCCATCATCCCGGCCTGTAATATTTCGATTATAACGCACTCATGCATACAGCAGATCACGCTGTTTTAACGGCCCATGCCAGATTCTCGACATAATTTTGACGCTGGCCATAAACAGGTATATTATATACCACAAACTTTTGTTGTGCACTGAAGATTACGCCGTTATCTATCGGTCAGCAAGCAACAGTGACCGCGTTAACAATGGACATGCGGAAAATAACCTGAAGCAGGATTACCGGCTGTAGGGTCTTGATATGGCAAGTGAACTAAAACTGATTCGTGAGGACTTCATCAATGCTTTGGGTGAATGGGATACTTTCATGGATATTACGCCGGAAGATCTCATGGCACTTAATGCAGCGGCAGTGCGGCATGCAAGAGCACGTATGACTGAAAGTATACCAATCGAGCGGGTTATGAGTAAGGAAGTTGTTACAGTAACCGCGGATACCTCATTGTCCGATGCCGCACATCTGCTTGTTAAGCACAGGATAAGCGGGCTTCCGGTAGTGGATGAGTCAGCTAAATTGATCGGGCTGATTACCGAGGCTGATTTTTTGAGAGCATTGGGTTTGCCGAGTCATCATCCATCACAAACCGTATGGCAGACACTTGAAGCCATGTTATTTCACAGACAGAGTATTCGTGAACCTGAAGGGACTGTCCACGACCTGATGGTGGACAACGTGGTGACCATCAGAAAGGAAGACGCTGTACATGAAGCAGTGAATACGATGAAAAAATACAATATCAAACGTGTAATCGTCTGTGACGACGATAATCATGTATGCGGTATGGTGACACGCTCCAATCTTGTCCGACTGTTTTTCGATCGCTTCAATGAACAGGAAACTTCAGGCTGATCCACGTGCATATGAACGGCGCATTAACATCTGGACAGGTACATACCTGTTGATAACCGTTAAACGATAAAAGCAGCACGCATTATGTCATTATTGAATATCCAGGAACGTGACAAAGGCCCGGTAGCACAATTTGCCCTGTTCGAACTCGGTTTCCGACCATTTTTCCTGCTCGCCGGCATTATGGCCGTTATACTTGTGTCGTACTGGATCCTGGCCTATGCGTCAGACCAGTCCGCGATGTCCTACTATGATCCCGTCATGTGGCACAGTCATGAAATGATCTTTGGTTATACAGTGGCTGTCATCTCCGGATTCCTGCTAACGGCGGTGCGTAACTGGACAGGTGAACAAACAGCCCGTGGTTATACGCTGCTGGCCCTGGTTTTGCTGTGGCTGGCGGGCCGGGTTCTCCCTTTTATCTCTGCATTTATTCCCGCGTGGCTTGTAGCGGTAGTGGATGTCGCTTTTCTTCCTGCACTGGCGGTAGCATTGACGTTTCCGCTGGTACGCAGCGGGCAAACGCATAACCTGTTATTGCTGATCATTGTCGCTGCGCTGACAGTGGCCAATGTCATGATCCATCTGCAGATACTGGGCTATGTGAACGGCGCAGCGGGCAGCGGCATATATTCCGCAGTGTACCTGGTCGTATTGTTAATCGTTATACTCGGTGGACGCGTTATACCGTTTTTCACGGAAAGGGGTGTTCGCGGCGCAGTCACCAGGCGCCATGTTGCAATCGAATTCCTGTCCCCGCTTTCTGTCATTGTTATGATTGTACTGGATTTGATGAGCGCTGATCCGGCAGCAATTATCATGGCTGCCGGTCTTTCCGCAGTTGTGAACGGCATACGCTTGTTCGGCTGGTATAACGCCGGTATCTGGTCGGTCCCATTGCTCTGGGTATTGCACCTGGGATATGC
>JASFVM010000220.1:0-4965 GCA_050049835.1 Gammaproteobacteria bacterium | reverse complement strand
CAGAAAAACAAGCTGGCGGCGCAAATAGGGGATAGCAAGGAATGGGAAACTATTCACTGTTTCCGGTTCACTATTGACAGCTTTTCCCTTATAATTCGCGCCCTTAACAAACAGATGTCCTTGCTCCACTGCCTGACAGGGGGCTTTAATCCAAGAGGAAAATTATGCGTCACTACGAAATAGTGTTTCTGGTACACCCTGACCAGAGCGAACAGGTTGCCGGCATGATCGACCGTTATCGCAGTATGATCGAGTCTAATGGCGGCAAAATTCATCGCCTGGAAGACTGGGGCCGACGCCAGCTTGCTTATCCCATCAACAAGATCTACAAGGCTCACTATGTGCTGATGAACATTGAATGTGATCAGGCTGTACGTGATGAACTTGAATCAGCCTTCCGTTTCAATGACGCGGTGATTCGCAACCTGATCATGAAGCGAGATGAAGCAGTCACCGAGATGTCCGCTCTGGCCAAGGAAAAAGCCGAAGAGTCGGAAGCCAGGCCACGTGCTGCTGAAGAAAAAGTCGTCACTGAAGAAAAAGTCGTCGCTGATGAAGATGATGTGTCTGATCAGCAAGCAGAAGAAGCTACCGAGTAAACAGGGGATAGAAGCATGTCTTATTTTCGGCGTAAACGTTATTGCAAATTTACTGCGGAAGGGATCTCCTCAGTTGACTACAAGGATATTGAGCTGCTGAAAGGGTTTGTCACTGAATCCGGAAAAATTGTACCGGCTCGTATTACAGGCACCAAGGCAAAATATCAGCGTCAGTTGACCAAGGCAATCAAGGTTGCCCGTTATCTTGCATTGATGCCCTATACAGACAGTCATAAGTAACCAATGCAGTATTGCTGTTGGCAGTAAAGCTGTCGACAGCAAGTGTGCTCAGCCATGATCCTGCTGGCCAGATTTATCCTCAAAGGGTACAGCCAGGCTGCACTGGTCGCAGCTAGCATGGCAATGCTCGGCCTGCTGCTGCCGCCGGTTGCCTGGTTAAGTGGCGCAGCGGTCGCCCTGGTAACACTGGTAAACGGACACAGGAGTGGCCTGCTGGTAACGGCCATTGCCGGCATCGGCACCGCGGTGTTTGCCGGCCTGGTTCTGGCGCTGCCGGAAATTGCGGCCTATTATGTTTTGCTGGTGTGGCTGCCGGTTGTGATGGTGGCCGTTGTGTTGAGGCAGACGGTATCAATGGCGCTAAGCCTGCAGATCATTGCGGGTGTCAGCCTGCTTGGTATTACCGTTTTATACCTGTTTTTCCCGGATTTCGGCGAAATCTGGCGATCGTCGCTGAATATGATGGCAGATGATCTGATAGCACAATCGGAAGGTACGATCGACAAGGAGCAGCTGCAGCAACTGATTGACCGGGTTATACGAATACTGCCGGGATTTTTTGCCAGCAGTTTCATGATTGGTACCATGCTCAGCCTGTATCTGGCGAGATGGTGGCAAGCGGCGATATACAATCCGGGTGGCTTCGGCCAGGAGTTCCGGGCGCTTAATCTGGGAAAAATGACTGCATTCATAGCGCTGGCAATTGCGGTAACAGCTGCGCTGGTCAACAAGGACATTTTCAATGCGATGCTGCTGGTTGTATTTGCGCTGTATCTAAATCAGGGAATCGCGGTTTTGCATGCCGTATTTGCCGGAAAACAACTGAATGCGGTGTGGTTGTTTCTGCTTTATTTGCTTATGTTTTTTATACCGCATATTGTGGTTCTGCTGGCCCTGGGCGGTCTGGCAGATACCTGGATAGACTTTAGAAGGCGATTAATCGCCTGAGTAACGCTTGAGGTTATTACAATGGAAATTATCCTGCTTGAAAGAATTGATCGTCTCGGTGGACTGGGTGAACTCGTCAATGTCCGTCCCGGATTTGCCAGAAACTACCTGTTGCCGCAGGGCAAGGCCAAACTTGCAACACCTGAAAATATCGCTGAAATCGAAGCGCGTCGTGCCGAACTGGAGAAACACGAAGCCGAAATTCTCGCAGCTGCCAGGGCGCGCGCAGAGAAGCTCGACGGACTGGAAGTCAGCATAACTGCCAAATCCGGTGGTGAAGGCAAGTTGTTCGGCTCGATCACCAATGCCAATATTACCGAGGCCATCAACGAGAAAGGCATCGAAATCGAAAAAAGTGAAATTCGCATGCCGGAAGGCCCGATTCGCCTTGCTGGTGAATATGACATCGATGTTCACCTGCATGCTGAAGTCAATGCGACAATCAAGCTGACGGTCATTGGTGAAGAGGAATAACAGCAGCGAAAATATCAATTTTCGTTTCAGCTGGAACATCCTTACCGGGCCTTCTGACAAGAAGGCCTTTTTTGTTCGGCATTTAACTTAAACACTTGCCTCAAACGCGAGCTCGTGTAATTCTTGGTAAAGAAAAAAGCCAATCCCGACAAACACTGATTTATGCCAGATACAGCCACATTCCCAGCTTCTGCTCATCAGGATAATTTACGCATACCGCCGCACTCCGTTGAGGCCGAGCAGGCCGTTATCGGCGGTTTGTTGCTTGATAACCGCGCCTGGGAGCAGATTGCCGATCGCATTGCTGAAAATGACTTTTATCGTGCGGATCATCGCCTGATTTTCGGCGCCATACGCAACCTCGAGGAAAAGTCACAGCCTTTTGATGCCGTGACCCTGTCTGAGTGGCTGGAGAAAAATGGTCAGCTCGAGGATGCGGGCGGGCTTGCATATCTGGGGCGGCTGGCAAAAGAAACGCCGACAGCGGCCAATATCGTCGCCTATGCGGATATAGTGCGTGAACGCTCTGTGCTGCGCCAGTTGATCGCGATCGGTACCGACATTGCCGGCAGCGGTTTCAGAACCGAGGGCCGCAGTAGCCGGGAGCTGGTAGAGGAAGCTGAAAAACGTATATTCAAGATCGCAGAGCAGGATATGCGGGGTCGTGGCGGCTTTCGCGATATCAAGGACCTGTTGACGAAGACGGTCGAGGAAATTGACTTTCTGTTCCAGTCAGAAGGCAATATCACCGGCATACCGACAGGTTTTGACAAGTTCGACGAAAATACAACAGGGCTCCACCCCGGTGAACTGATTATTGTTGCCGGACGTCCCTCGATGGGTAAAACAACCTTTGCGATGAATATTGCCGAGAACGCAGCAATCGGCCACAAAACGCCGGTCGCTGTGTTCAGTATGGAAATGCCCGGTGAACAGCTGGCGATGCGCATGATCTCGTCACTGGGACGCATTGACCAGCATCATATCCGCACCGGGCAGCTTACCGATGAAGACTGGCCGCGCATCACCTCCGCGGTACATATGCTGTCTGAAGCCAACCTGTTTATCGATGACACACCGGCGATGTCACCGGGTGAAGTGCGTGCCAGGGCAAGACGTATCAAGCGAAAACACGGTCTCGGTTTGATCGTGATCGATTACCTGCAGCTGATGCAGGTGCCCGGTGGCAGTGAAAACAGGGCAACCGAGATATCAGAGATCTCACGTGGAATGAAGGCGCTTGCAAAAGAACTGAGTGTGCCGGTGATTGCGCTGTCGCAGTTGAACAGGTCGCTCGAGCAGCGAACGGACAAGCGTCCGATCATGTCTGATTTGCGCGAGTCGGGTGCAATCGAGCAGGATGCCGACCTGATCGTGTTTATCTATCGCGATGAAGTTTACAACGAGGACAGCCCGGACAAAGGCATGGCGGAAATCATTATTGCCAAGCAACGTAATGGTCCCATTGGCAAATCCGTACTGACATTCCTTGGCAAATACACCAAGTTCGAGAACTACATTCCTGAAATGTATATCAACGAAGGACCTTGAGCCGTCTATGAGCTACGGGCAGTCGCGGCACAGGGAGCGTAGCGCGAGGATTATCGTCGATGGTGATGCCCTTAGCCATAACCTGGGCAAGGTGAGGGAATTCGCGCCATCAAGCAAGGTCATGGCTGTGATCAAGGCCAATGCATATGGTCACGACGTATTGGCGGCGGCCCGCAGCCTTGATGATGCTGATGCATTTGCACTGGCCATGCCGGCGGAAGCGGTTGCGCTCAGACGCGCTGGAATATCAAGGCCGCTGGTCGTGCTGCAGGGGTTCGCCAACATTGACGAGCTCGGCCTGTGCGCCGAATATAACCTGCAACCGGTGATTCATCAGCAATGGCAGGCTGAGCTGCTGTATACCGCCAGCCGTTACCGTGTTGATGTCTGGCTCAAGATCGATACCGGTATGCATCGACTTGGGGTGCCACTGGAAGCGGTCGATGAAATCTGCCAGACCCTCAGGTCGTCCGCCGTGGTCGGTGATATCCGCTTCATGTCACATTTCGCCAATGCCGATTACCCTGATCATCCCTTAAATTACATTCAGCTCGAATCATTCATTAAAGTAGTATCCCGGTATGATGCCGAGCGCAGTATTGCCAATTCGGCAGCTGTACTCAGCAGGGCTGACAGTCATCTTGAATGGGTCAGGCCTGGCATCATGCTATATGGTACTTCGCCGTTACACGATCAGAGTGCGCGACAGCTGGGGCTCAGGCCCGCGATGCAATTCGAGACCCGGCTGTGTGCCGTGCAGCAAATCCGCAAGGGCGAAGCTATTGGATATGGCAGCACCTGGCAGTGTCCTGAAGACATGCCGGTGGGTGTGGTGGCAGCCGGATACGGTGACGGCTATCCGCGCCATGCACCATCGGGCACACCGGTATGGATCAATGATCAGCTTTGTCCATCGGTTGGCAGGGTCTCCATGGACAGCCTGTGCATTGATCTGCGCGGGGTGGATGCCGTTCCCGGCGATCGGGTGGTGTTATGGGGCAGGGAGTTGTCTGTCGATACAATAGCCCGCCGGTCGGAGACCATTTCATACGAGTTGCTGTGTCATGCCGGCAATACGGCAACCTTCGGATAAATCGTAATTGTCAAAAATGCGGCCAAAATATAGCGTTTTTATCCCCGTACGCTATCCTTT
>JASFVM010000219.1:0-4970 GCA_050049835.1 Gammaproteobacteria bacterium | reverse complement strand
AATGCCGGCTGCTGTCCCAGTGCCAGATCGAGCATCACTTTATGATGCGACTGGCCGTCGACATCGCGAAACAGCGGGCAATGTGATTTGGAAATGCGCGTATTGATTTCCAGCAACCAGATATCATCACTGCTGCGCTCCCAGTAAAATTCGATATTGAATGGCCCGTTGTCAAAGGCGATATGCCTGAGGAAGCGATCGGTGAGCGACGTCATCTTGCGCTGTATGCGTTGCGGTATCGTGGACGGGTATTGGTAACGGGCGAAACTGGAACGATGCCTGCCCTCGCGAATCGAGTCGATAGTACCGTATATAACCACTTCGCCATCGTAGACATAACCTTCCAGGGTGCACTGCCTGCCGCGAGAAATGATGCTTTCGACAATACAGTGATTGCCATCGATGCCTGCTATCTCATCGGGCAGATCTGCAAACTGCAACAGGTAATTAAACGGATTGGCGAAGCGGAAAATGTTCTTGCGTATGATTTGCAACACATGTTCCAGCTCGGCATCGTTATGCACCTTGAAGCCAAGAAATGAAGTGGCTGATTTCACTGGTTTGATCCAGAAAGGATATTCAACATTGATCTGTTGACGTGGATTATCAGCAAATGGATCAACAGCGCAAAACCGGGGAATATATTCCGGGATGACCCGGCTCTGCTCAAGCCTGCTCCAGTACTTGTGTTCACATTTGAGCACGGCTTCAAAATCGGGTGCCGGCAAATCATAATGCCGGCATAACAGTGGCAGCATGGTGCTTACCGGGAAATCCCAGTAGCCAACAATAGCGTCTATGCTGCCGGGAAAGTTTTCCAGTTGTTCAAGCGCGCCTTTGTACAGATGCTTAACCGGTATTTCAGGTGCGGCCTTGACCTGCGCGTGTTGAAAAAGTGTATGGAAACGGTATTCGTGCTTTTTATCCAGTGCCTGCATTTGTGACAGATTGAAATCGTCTGCACCAAATACAAAGATGTTCTTCTTTGATGAAGTCATATTTCATTATATCAACCAGAGCAATGAAGCGCTGATCTTGCCCTGTGATAGATGAAGCAACAGGGAGTGTATTGCATCCTTGTAATCATACGGAAGACTTTTGATCGCTTGCAAGCTGTGGCGAAAGCATCAGGAGAAAATGCCGGGCCTTTTTTTGAAGATCTTGTCAGCTAGGCGAGTTGATCATCGGCGACGTGATAGCGTGGATCTTCCATAACATTCACTTCGACCAGGTCACCGGCTTTTCTTAACAGTTGACGACATTCCTCACTCAAGTGCCGCAGGTGCAATTGTTTGCCAGCCCTGATATACCTTTCAGCGAGCGTGTCGATCGCTTCAATCGCCGAATGGTCAGCGACGCGAGAGTTCTGAAATTCGATGATGACATCATCGGGTTCATCTTCTGGATTAAACAGTTCGAGAAAGTTCTTCACCGATCCGAAGAACAATGGTCCGTTGAGCTCATGAACCCGCGAGCCCTGCGGATCGTCATAGGTATTGATATGAATATGCTTGGCGTGCTCCCAGGCAAATACCAGCGCCGAAACGATCACGCCCACGACCACGGCTACTGCCAGGTCGGTAAACACGGTGACAGCAGAAACCAGTACCAGGATAAAGGCATCGGATAAAGGTATCTTGCCCATAATGCGTATGCTCGACCATTCAAAGGTCGCAATGACCACGACAAACATTACGCCTACCAGTGCCGCCATGGGTATGCGTTCAATCAATGGCGAAGCAAACAGGATGAACATCAGCAGAAACAGGGCCGCGGCGACGCCGGACATGCGCTGGCGGCCGCCGGAATTGATGTTAATCATGCTCTGGCCAATCATCGCGCAACCGCCCATGCCGCCGAACAGGCCGGTGACGGTATTGGCAATGCCCTGCCCCATGCATTCACGGTTACCGCGGCCGCGTGTATTAGTGACTTCATCGATCAGGCTTAGGGTGAGCAAGGATTCGATCAGACCCACAGCAGCCAGAATGAACGAATACGGCAGGATAATCATCAGGGTGTCAAGATTGAACGGCACTGAAGGAATATGAAAAGAAGGCAGACCGCCCTTGATGCTGGCCAGGTCGCCGACAGTCGCCGTATCCAGGTCCAGCCCCATCACCAGCAGGCTGACGACAATAATTGCGGCCAACGCGGCCGGAAATGCGCCCGTCAGCTTAGGCAGAAAATAGATAATTGCCATGGTGAGGGCGATCAGCCCGGCAAAAATCATCAACGGCTCACCACTCAGCCATTGCATACCCTCGGGGGTTGTCACCTGGAAGTGCTGCAGCTGCGCCAGCAGGATGACGATGGCCAGGCCGTTGACAAAGCCCAGCATCACCGGATGCGGTACGATGCGGATGAATTTTCCCAGCCGTAACACCCCTGCGCCCATCTGGATCAAACCGGTCAGCACCACCGCAGCGAACAGGTATTCCACACCATGATCGGCGACAAGGCTGACCATGACCACGGCCATGGCACCGGTTGCGCCGGAAATCATCCCGGGGCGACCGCCAAAGATAGCAGCCAGCAGCCCAACCATGAAGGCGGCATACAAACCCACCAGAGGTTCAACGCCGGCGACAAAGGCAAAGGCCACCGCCTCCGGCACCAGTGCCAGGGCGACCGTCAGACCCGACAATATCTCGTTTTTAAAGCATACGCGGCTGGCGCATCCAAGCTTGAACATGAAAATCCTGTGGAAATGTTACGTGCGTGAAAAAGCTACGAAGTATATCAGAATATGCTTATATAAGACAGCCGGCGTAATGCAGCGATTTTGCTCAGGGACCTGATTGTGAACTCATGTAGACCCTGTTGGCCTGGCCCGAGTTGGCTATCGCCATATCCTCATCACCATCGCCATCGACATCACCCACAGCGACTGACTGACTGACATTCGTGCCCAGTGATTGCCCTGAATCGGTAAAACTGCCGCTGCCATCATTGAGGTATACCCGGTTACCTTCGCCGCTCGCGTTAGCAACAATGATATCCGGGGCACCACCAACATCACCATCGACATCAGTCAGAACGATCGACTGACTGTCATTGGCGCCAAATGCTGCACCGGCAGAGAAATTGCCGTTGCCATCATTGATGTATACCTGGTTGGCCTGGGCGCCGGCATTGGCGACGACGATATCGAGGCCATTAATGCCATCGACATCACCAACGGCGATTGACTGGCTGTTGCCCGAACCCAGTGACTGACCGGAGTCAGTGAACGTGCCTGTGCCATTATTGGTGTAGACCCGGTTACCCTGGCCGCTCGCATTGGCAACAATGATATCGAGGCCGATAACACCATCGACATTTGCCAATACAATTGACTGGCTGTCGTTCGTACCCAGCGCCTGACCGGAATCACTGAAGATGCCGTTACCATCATTGAGATAGATCCGGTTGGCCTGCGCACCGGCATTGGCTACAACGATATCCAGATCAGCATCACCGTCCACGTCACCCAGTACAATCGATTGGCTATTGCCGGTACCGAGAGCCTGACCGGAATCAGAAAAGTTACCGGAGCCGTCGTTCAGATAAACCAGATTGGCCTGTGTACTAGCATTGGCGACCACGATATCGAGGCCATTAATGCCATCGACATCACCAACGGCGATTGACTGACTGTCGCTTGACCCCAGTGTCTGACCCGAGTCAGTGAACGTACCGCTGCCATTATTGGTATAGACCCGGTTACCCTGGCCACTGGCATTGGCCACAATCATATCGAGATCGGTGTCGCCATCAATATCTGCCAGTGCAATCGACTGGCTGTTTTCAGTACCGAGTGCCTGGCCGCTGTCAACGAATGCGGGTATCAGATCGATGACTTGTGATGGGACTGCATCAATACCGCTGAGGCTCTCGATGGCATCAGCGGTTATTGCTGCATCTACATCAATGCCGGAAGGTGAATTTGGACTTGTTGTACCAGCAGCGAACTCACCATCCAGTGTGAATTTGGGATTATTGCCCAGTATGATAGTGACTTCGTTGTTGGCAGGGCCTTGTATTACCGTCGCACCTGAACCGAAGCCATCACCGTTCACAGGCAGATCGAAATCACTGCTGGCTACAGTACTCGTATTAACAACCTGGTCAAAGGGAACAATGAGTTCATCACTCGCGCTGTAGCTGCCGTCCAGGTTGCTGTCAAGATAGCGTGCAAAACCGGACACGACAGGCGCAGTACCTGTCGGCAGTACCGCTGAGACGGTCGCGGTGCCTGTGAGAACACCTGTAGCAGCGACGGGTGTCACTTCAAACTTGATTTTCGCCGGGACATCTGCCGATGTCAGCGTGTAGGTGGATGAAGTGGCGCCAGCAATTGGAGCATCATTGCGCAGCCATCTGAACGTGCTCGCGCCTTCAGCATCGCCATCGATGTCATCAAAGGTGTAGCCCCCAGTCAGGCTGTCGCCAATCACCGCATTGCCAAGGTTATCATCCGTAATACTCACATCAATCGCAGTCGGCGCGCTGTTGACAACGAAGACGCCTGTGGAAACAACAGCGCTGCCGCTGGCTACACCGGTGGCAGCGACAGGGGTCACTTCAAAGGTGACCGTGGTTCCGCTGTCCGCTGCATCCACGGTGTAGGTGGAAGATGTGGCGCCACTGATCGCTACACTGTTACGCAACCACTGGAAGGTGGTGGTGCCTTCAAGGTCGCCATCAGCATCATTGTAGGTGTAATTGCCGGTCAGGGTGACACCGACCACAATATTGCCGCTATTATTGTCGGAGATGGTGACTGCGCTGGCCATTGGCGCTACGTTGGTAGATACCGTGATACCAGTGGAAACCACCGGGGTGCCGGTTGACACACCGGTAGCAGCGACCGGTATTACTTCAAACGTAATGGTAGTACCCGCATCATCCGCAACCAGGGTATAGCTTTGTGCGGTCGCTCCGGGAATAGCAACATTATCGCGCAGCCAGCGGTAGGTGCTGGTGCC
>JASFVM010000218.1:0-4973 GCA_050049835.1 Gammaproteobacteria bacterium | reverse complement strand
TACCGCCCTGATGTTGTCTGCCGCCAAAGGGCATGATGAAGTTCTTCAAGTTCTGCTGGCAAACAAGTCACCTGTAAACGCAAAAAACCGCAAGGGAGAAACGGCAACAGTGCTTGCAGACAGGGGGCATCATGCAGCTACAGTTGCACTGCTGAAAAAACACGGAGGTATTGTGCCCGACAAGAAGAAACCTGCTCTGAGTACATCCCAAAAACTTGCGGCTTTGAACAAAAGTACGGACGGTGTATATAAAAACTGGTCGCCCTTGATGATCGCTGTCTGGCGAGGACAGGACGATGTTGTGTCCGTGCTGCTCAGGAAAGGTGCAGGCACGTCCGAAGTTGACAAAGAAGGGCACACGCCACTGACTCGCGCAGCCATGCAGGGCCATGACAGCATAATCAAGCAGCTGATTAGCGCAGGCGCAGATGTAAATACAGTTGCGGCAGAAGGCAAGACCGCCTTGATGTGGGCTGCAATCCATGGACAGGACAGCGCTATAAAGGTGTTGCTGAACTCCGGAGCGCGTATCAACACGTTGGATCAGAAAGGGCGCAGTGCTTTGCGCCTCGCTCTGGAGAACCAGCAGGAATCAACCAGTCTCCTGCTCCTGCAGAAGGGTGCGCGGCCGAGCAACAGGATGGTGCAGGACAGGAATGATCTGATGCTCGCCACTGCCAGTATGCCGCCCCATGTCATTGTAAGAATTCTGGAAGCAGGTGGCGATGGCTCGTTGCTGAATGCGGCGGGCCATGATGCGCTGTGGTTTGCCATCGATTCTCGGCGAGTTGATATCGTTGAATTGCTGTTGACTGCAAGGAACACGAATATCAAGGAAGTTGACAGTGAAGGAATGTCTTTACTGCACAAAGCTGCAGAAGTCGATGCAGCCGCTATCATAACTCTGCTTATTGGCAGTGGTGCTCCGGTTGATATCAAGGCTCCGGACGGAAACACGCCTTTGATGATTGCGGCTAGCCGAGGTTATCCAGAAGCGATCAGGGCGCTTGTTAATCATGGCGCGAATGTGAATAACCAGAACAATGTGGGCAATACACCTTTGATTCTCGCTGTACTGGCCGATAATGCCGAAGCAGTGGGTTTGCTGCTCGATTCAGGTGCAGATATGCATATACGTAACGACAAGCGTGAAAAGGCAATAAATCTTGCTGAATTAAATGCTAATGAAAATATCATTGAAATGTTACAGAGCCACAGCAAGAATTCGAAAATGTTTGGTCTGTTCTAGTCTCGCTGCCGCCGTGTAAAACCGCCTGTATTCAGCAGTTTTCCTGATATTATCAAACGTCAGCAAAGTCCTCATTCTTCAGACCAAAGTTTTCCATAAGCTGTATCCTGGTTCCCGCTCGCAGCACAGCATCAGCTGCGGGCGGGCGTTGTTCAGCTGCAATGCGTTCTGTTTCGTCATCGTAACGCCAGGCTTTTGATAATGGCCTGTCTTCTCTGTCCATCCAGATGTAGTATTTCATTAAATCATTATCGTTTTTGCTGATGTATTGGCAAGCTATCAATGCTGTGCTGTGATAATCACTGGATATCTGCACTGTAATGATGATGTGAGGGATTTTACACTCCAGGCAAAGCATGAATTCGCTTTCGAAGGTAATAACGGAACAGGGCTACTAAGTCCTGAAAGAAATCTATGACGCTATTTTCATTGCATTACATTTGTGCTCCAGATGGAATCAGAACCGATGCAACCGGATGACCGTGACTCGTTCACGCAGTTTTTGCACTCGTTGGGCCTGAATGTGGCTGCGGATGCGGGTTTCTTCTTGCCCGATTCGATTTTCTGGCAGGTAAGCCGTGAACCTGCATTACTGTTGGCCGGGATGCGTGCCTTGTTGTTGCAGATTGCACACCCCGCGGTTGCACAGGGTGTAGCGGATCACAGCCGATATCGGGAAGATCCATTAGGCCGTGGTATTCGAACTTTCACCGCAGTCTATGCCATCGTGTTCGGTTACCGCGATGAAGCGATTGCAGCAGCCAGACAGGTGCGCATTGTACATGACCATGTTCATGGGAAGATTCGTGATCCGTTACCACCAGGCATGAAACCTGAATATGATGCCAATGACCCTGAATTGCAGTTCTGGGTAGCGGCGACATTACTGGATTCGGCTGTCATTGCCTATGAATTATTTGTGACACCATTGACCGACGAGCAAAAGGAACAGCATTACCAGCAGGCTAAGGTTTTCGGAGAGTTTTTCGGGATTGGCAAAGAACGCTATCCAGAGAGCTGGCATGATTTTCAGAACTGGTGGCAGCAGATGCTGGCCAGCGATACGCTGACTGTTACTGACACGGCACGTGATATTTACAGCGGTCTGCTGACCGGCACCTGGTTAAGCCGGCTACTGGCACCGATCAACTATTCAGTGGCAGTGATGCTGCTACCTGAGCGCTTGTGCCACAGTTATGGTCTGCGACGCAGTTATTGGGCGCGTTTCATATTCACCTTGATAACGTGGAGTACACGTGTGCTGGTGAGGCTGGTGCCGCGAGGCCTGCGTGGTGTGCCTGCGGCGCGGCGGCGGGAGTGAAGGTGTGGATATCCGGTTGTCTTTGTGTTTTCGTGAGTTCAGGCTGATCAAGACGCTGTATGCCTGCCTGCGCAGGCATCACGTTCATGGAATGGATAGATGCTTGCCTGCGCTGACATCAGGATGGATAAAAAACGCTGGAAGTGATGGTCAAAGTAATGATCAGACATTAAAGGGACAGACCTGTATATACAAGCCTGTCCCGGTTAGTCATTATTGCTGTCGTACCAGGTTATGGCCGTTGGTCATCCACGATAACAAGGTTATCGGTGACATAAGCACCACCATCACAGCTGCCGTTCATGCCAATGGTTTGTCCAACAGCTGGCGTACCACCTGGTACTATTTCGTTACCGCTTTCGGTAATAGTGACAGTTAAAATGTCGACATCAGGCGTGAGCGTAACGAACAGCTCGCTGCTGGCAACACCGCAAACAGTATCGTTTTCAGGTGCGATAGTAATGCTGTTGGTGCCAACACTGAGAACGGTGCCGGTAACCTGTTCGGTTCCTGCGCCATCCGTATCGAGGATCAACAGGGCAGCGTGCAGAACAGGATCGGCGCCTTCAACCAGTTCAAGTACACCATCGGCCTGTACCCCTAATGGTACGACCACATCTGCAGGTTGCAGCAAGACGCCTGTTTTCGAAACGATACGGGTACCGTTCACATCAACATCACCAGGCTGGAACTCAACAGCCAGGCTGTCGCTGGTAATGACAGGGCTACCGGAGGTAACAGCCATATCAAAGCCGGTCATATCAGCATCCGTAATAACATTGCCTGCAAGCTGCAGGAACTGGCCATATTCAACGGCCAGCGCATCGACTGACATCAACGGATAATAGATATCCTTGACCACACCCTCATGGTCCACCAGGATCAGGGTCTCGCTAACCTGCATGGCCAGCTCTGCACAATCACCGGGGGGTGCCTGCTCGCCGGGTTCGAGGTTAATATCCCAAAGCCTGCATTCACCCGGTGGCGGGTAATAGCCTTCGGGTATGTCAGCATCGAAATAGGGCGGTAATGTATAGTGTGGCAAGCCGACGACCGTTATGCGTTCGCCCACCATGCCCGGATCGAGTAACTCGGAGAGAGGGCGGGGAGTACCGTCATACGTGACATTATCAAAATAGGCGGACTCATCGCCCAGCTTGATATAAACACAACCCTCGCTGTTCATCTGGTGAGTCGGTATTGCGTCACAAAGGAGCAGCGTGTTCTGCTGATCATCGATGCTGGTGATTTCACCTTCGAGGCGTACCAGCCTGGGTTCGAACTCCTGGCTGAGCACATCGACAAAAATGACGGGCCTGAAGTTGAAGCCTTTCTTGTTGGCAACAATATGTATCGAGTTACCTGCATCGATATCCAGTTGCAGTGTAACCGTGAGTCCGGCGCCGACATAGAAACAGTCACGCGCGACCAGGTCGACCTTGCCATTGCCCGGCAGTTTGGGATGATAGGTTTCGTTATCGTTCGGATCGTTGGGTGTATCGTCAGCCAGCACCAGCTCCAGATCACTCAGGATCAACCGGATCTTGCAATAAGAGCCTACGGGTACACCGTCCTTGAACGTAAACGGAACGGATTCATTTTTCAGGCTCAGTAGATCGTAGGTCTTGGCGGGTCCTGAATAGAGCACGACCTTGTTATCGTCGCCACCCAGTAATTCGACTTTCTCGATGGACGCGTTGATGGATTCAAACTGCGCTGGATCAGCCGGCTTGTCCGTCAGCAGGACACCGACAGTACCGGTACCCAGCGTGCCTGTACCGGCAGCACTATCGCTACCGCCGCTGCTGCATGAGAGCAGTGTGGTTGCGGTGACCGCAGAAAGAACTAAAAAGAGTATCTGCTGCGCGATTTTTTTCATGTTGATTCCCTTTCTGATTTCAGAGCGATAATTGGGACTATTCTACCAATGCATAGCAGTAATTTCATATACCTTTGGTCGGGTGAGATCGACACTGCTTACGCGCTAAAGAACGGGTGGCAGCGTGCGTAATATGTAGAATATACATTAAAATAATCCTATAACTATATGTTATTAATAATATATTTAACCTGACAACTTCATTTGTAAGCATCAGTTTTGCGTTCCTATCATTACTGCCGACTTGATTCGCGCGTACTGTCAGCGTTCACGCGATGCACTTAGCCCTGGCCTGAGCGTTCGTGTCTGGAAAATTTCAGGACCAGCACGGTCAATGCCGGCAGGAATGTCAGGCTGACAACAGCGGTACCGAGCAGGCCGAACATCACGATGACGCCGACCCCGCGATAGAGCTCGGTACCTTCGCCGGCGAGCAATACCAGCGGCGCCAGTCCGAAAACGGTGGTCAGGGTCGACATCGCGATCGGTCGCAGACGTGCTTCTACTGCTTCGCGTACAGCAGT
>JASFVM010000217.1:0-4975 GCA_050049835.1 Gammaproteobacteria bacterium | reverse complement strand
CCATTCAGCTTGAGGCGTTCAACATTCGGTGTTGACCAGGACTGGCCCATTTCGGCGAAGTCACCGGTACCGCCCTTGATCACCCAGCGCAGCTTCGGACTGTTGCGGTTGGTCACATCCAGCGAGAAGATGTCACTACCGCCGCGGCGCTGGCCGAAGTACAGGTAGACATGATCACCGGCATCATTCAGATCACCGTCCTTGTTGGCATCATTCATCCAGGTAACAACACTTCCATCCAGACCATAGGACTTGCCGTTAACACCGGTATCTTCAAAGATATTGTTCAGATTGGGCAGCATCTCCTGAGGTACCCACGCCCAGTACTCATTACCGCTGATCGAATCGACCGCATGCAGGTAGCCATCATTGGTGGCCACATAGGCAACCAGGTCAGGGTCGCCGTTGGCCAGCTCGCCATACTGGACCAGCGCCGGTTCAGCATGCAGCGGATCGCCCATGATACGCCGAGGCTCGATGGAATTCTGGTCATTGTCATCGTCCAGCATGTCGTAACCATAGGCCCAGGCCAGCAACCCCGCGGTATATCCTATGGTATACGGTGTACCGCCGGAATAGTAGGTAATATCGGGATTTCCGGCAACACCACCGAGCATGGCATCGGTAATATACGAACTATACCAGTACAGCTCATTGGCGGCCGATGTCAGGTTGGGATCACTGGGATAGTTGACACCGTTGACGTCATTGTAGGTACCGGTAAAGGTATAGGCATTACGGCTCAGGGTAAACTTGCTGCTGGCGCCGCCGATGGCGGTTTCCGCCCCATCCGGCGCATCAGCGCCAGGCGTCCAGTAACTCTGCGCGGTATCCTTGAAGAAACCGGTATTCGGGTCAACGGCACCGTTACCCAGCGCATCCTGTATTTCCGGCACCGGGTCACCCGCCGCATTGGTGGTCTGACCCAGCTTGTACTTCTTCAGGTTACCGTCCCAGTGCGAGCCAATGGCCGGTTTGAACAGCGAGAAGTACAGGTCTTCCAGGTTGGTGGCGCGGTTGTAGGCGTTGACCGTGACCGCCGGTGACGAGAACGTCGAGTTGACAGCGAGAATCTCGGCGAGAATCGCATTGAACACCCCCAGCAAACTGTCCTTGTCCTTGGCCTCGTAGAACTTGCCGCCGCCCGCTGTTGCTGTGTCCTGCAACAGCTTCAACGCTGCCTTATCGACATCATTGGGACTGGCAGAGAAATCAAAGCCAATGGTATAGGTGGTGATGTTCTGTTCGCCGTCATGGGCCGGAAAACTCCGTCCCGCAACGTCATTGTTGTAGGCCCAGCCAGCCATTTCATCGAGACAGTGGTCACGGGTTGAGTTAGCCGAGTCGAAGGCATCCAGGTTGTATAACAGCGAATTCGAGGCATTACCCGGATCAGGGTCGGTATTACACGAACCAGCATCGAAGCCGGGCAGCACACTGCGGCGGGTGGCATCAACATAATCACGCGTCGGCGCACCGTCCGTCAAATAAATAATATAGTTTTTCTGACATTCGTTGGTGATCGGTGTTTCATAATACTTCGGATTTCCGTTTTCCAGCGTACCGGTCTGGTTGGATGGCACGGCATCATCGCCGTAATCCACCAGTTTGCCGCCAAAATACAGCAGGGCTTCGTAATAGGTTTCAGCCAGCGGCGTGTAACCACCTTCGGTCATGACCTTCAGGCGCGAGTTGAAATCGCTACGGCTGGCCTTGACATCCAGCGAAGGATACATCACCGCACCGCCTTCATAGCCACCGTTGGAACTGGAGCCATCAAAGCGCATCAGGCCAATATTGATATTATTATTGACCGTGACAATCGCCTCGACCGCATCCTTGGCAATCTGCATTCGGGTCTCGTCGGTGACGCCAACAGCCGGATCGTTACGGTAGTTCAGGTAGTTGCCGTCATACCACTGCAGGCTGTTATCACCGCCGGACCATACCGGGTGTGGCACATCCGGGTTGGCCGGCACCGTACTGGTCCACGGACCCTTGTCTTCGATATAGGGGCTGGCCGAGCCGGTTTCACCATGGACACCCGAGTCGGTATAACATTCAACCAGGTAAGCCTCTTCGGTGGCATTCTTGGTGTCAATGCCGCGCCAGATCTTCTGCTTGGGCGTAAACTGCGCCACCTGGTCGGCGTAGAAGCCGTGTTTTTCCAGCGGTCCGATCGGATCGATGATCACACCCTTGTCATACAGGTTCACCGAAGCATCGCACTTGTTGGATGTTTTGAGGAATTTGTTCTTGCTGGTGCATTCAGGAATCGTACCGCCCGGTGTGTAGTAGATCATCGCGGGATCGTAACAACCGCTGTAGGTCTTGGTGTAGTCATAAGCCTCAGGCACACTCAGCTTGCCACCCATACTGCCAGAGGTATCCATTACGAATACAACGTTTGGCTGTACCGCTTTCGAAGCAAGATTCGCCGTTGTATAAATCTCGATGTCTTCCGCGATCGCAGGCGTCGCTGCGTAGCCTGCCAATGCAAGACCGGCACAAACCGCCTTTAATCCTGATTTGATGTCCATCACTAATACCTCTTTATATAAACCTGTCACTGTGCTGGCTGTGGTACTACTCTGACCAGTAAATGTGTTTTACTTCGGCCGTTTCCCTGTCAAATTCGATATAGGCATCCTGGCCGGCGCGTTCACGGGCACGCAGTAAATCCACTTTGTTGCCATTCACGAACACTTTTGTGTCCGGTGTAATCTTCACAAACTGGTAGTCACAATCCTCGCAGGTCACTTCCTTGATAATGCCGGTACCATCGTTGCTCTGCCTGATATTGAGTTCACCGATTTCAAACGGGTAATACCAGACCTTTTCTGCTGCTGCGCTTCTTGATAACGGCTTGCCTTTCAGCAACTGTTCTGCGCCAAGCGGCGTGCTCAGCAGCATCAAAATCGTTAACGGCAATATGATTCGTGTTCGCATGATGTTCACCTTTTACTTCATCCGGTCCGTTATAAATCGATCGCACAGGCTGCAGCTGGATAGCGTAATCCCTGCACCTGAACCGATGATGATGAGCCCGTGATGGTCTGTCCTGTTGCTGTCACATTGAAAAAATTCGAAGCCGGCGCCTTGCCCTCTTCCAGGCTGTTGCCGATGTTCTTTTTACAACCGACCCAGAAAGTTTCGGCCTGTGCCGTGGCTTCACCATCGCTGGAGGCATAATTGATCATCTGCTTGAAGCCGGGCTGCGCCGAATCGGTTTTGAACACCTGGTAGTTGTTGGTATTCGCCGGATCTTCGGATGCCGCAATATCAATAATGCTTTGTGCCGCCTGAAACGCGATGTCATGTTGCTGGGTATTACCGGCCACTTTCAACTCCAGAGTTGATGAGCTCATCGAGCTGACACCGATCAGGGTCAACACCGTCAGCATCACCAGTGCCATCACCAGTACGGCGCCCTGCTGTTTATCCAGTTGTTGTAATTTCAGGTTTTTCACGGATTATTACTCCCGGCAGCCGCCACTTCATCGACTTTGACCATGTTGCGCATCTTGATCACGCTGCTGATCAACAGGCGACGGTAACCGTCATTCGGTGCATTTATCGTATTGCCCGCGATGTTGTATGTCCGGGCCGTGTTCAGTCCTTTTTCTTCACGCTCCGTCTTGATCAGCACCCAAAGCCGCGCGGCATATACCTTGGTAAAATCGGTTACCGCATCCGCATTGACGAACTGGTCGATCGAACCGTCATCATCGAGATCTTCACCATACTGAACCTGAAGGTTGGTGGCACCCGGCAGGATCAACTGGTCCTGTAACTGGGGGCCGTTAACCAGGTCAACACGACGCAGTGACGGCTGGCCATCTCCCGGTGTGTTGGTAAAACTGCTGATGTAATAGGCACGTGAGAAGAGCTGGTGATTCGCTGTCAGGGTCCCGGTGTCATCGGGTATGACCGGTTGGGCAGTACCGACGAACAGCTGGCCGGCAAGGTAATTACTGCGCACATAGGTGGTGCCGGGCACGAGGCTCGTAGCCGCTACCGGATTTGAATCAGCATAGCGCACAACCAGCACATCGGTATTCGGCTGATGGTTCAATATGCAGGTATAGCCTGGCGGTACCGTGTTCTCGCCGCCGAAGATCGGCTCTTCGACATTGATATACCATTGGCCCAGACAATCGCCCGTTGCCAGTGGCAATACAGCCGGGCAGCTCGCATCCCCGAGACGGCAGGATATCAGCTTGGGCAGGTTGGTCGCGCCGTAAACTCCGGCATGACGCAAATCATAGCCAATTGTCTCCATCGCAAAACGCGCATCCGTCACCAGGTTGACCTGGTCCTCGCTGCTGCGCTGCAGATCACGGGTGTTGGTATACACAGAAAGGATACCACCCATGATAATGATGCCGATCAGCATGGCCAGCATCATCTCGATCAGAGAGAAGCCTTGTTGCCGTTTATTTATGTTGTTTTTTATATTCATCATCATATACAACCTGTCGGCTTACATTTGTACAGCAACCGAGTAATTCATGTTGGCGGCGCCGCCGGTATCGAGATCACGCTCGCTCCAGCTCACTGTGACGATCACGTCCGTCATGGTCTGTGGCGGAGCGGGCGGTGTTACCACGACACTGGCCGTGGTTGCAGCATTGTTTGGCAGGGCTTCGATCAGGGAATTCTTCCAGCGAAACAGCTCATCCTGAGCCAGCTGCGCCGGGGAGCAGGCAGCAGCAGCAACCGATGTCTGGCTGCAACCATTGTCTGTACCCATATCCGCGGTTCCGGCAGCGTAATTCATCAGTGCTGTCGGATTCGAGCGCATGCTCTCCAGAATCTCTTCAACCTTCATCACCGCCACCGTTCGCAATGCCGCCGTGTGGCCCGATTTCAGCGACATGGTTTGCAATGAGGCGATACCGAGCATGCCGACCGAGAGAATCAGAAACGCCACCAGCGCTTCGATCAGCGAAAAACCCTGTTGCCTGTGCTTGTT
>JASFVM010000216.1:0-4976 GCA_050049835.1 Gammaproteobacteria bacterium | reverse complement strand
GGTGCTCCCGGTGGTGCTCCCGGTGGTGCTCCCGGTGGTGCTCCCGGTGGTGCTGCTGGTGGTGCTGCTGGTGGTGCTGCTGGTGGTGCTCCCGGTGGTGGCGCGGCTGGCCAGCAGGGTGCGGCTTCGCCGACCGTTGGCTACCATGGCGGAGCAACTGCTACACCGGGCGGAAATTATGGCGGCGCGCCGAACACTCAAGGTTCCGCCGCTGCAGGCGAAGGTGCCAGTGGCTCTCAGCCATCAGCGGACCAGCAGGGCAATTATCAGCACCAGACCGCAGGTATGCCTGCGTCCCAGGTAAGTAACACGATAGGCAGTTTTCTTGGCGCACCACTGCAGGGCAGTGGCGCAGATGCAGCCCATGGCGGCAGCGAGGTGCCTTCCTACCCGGCCAGCACGGCTCAGCACTTTGGCCACGATGAAATCATCACCGCTTTATCCAATATTCAGGCACAGCCGCAGTTTACAGAAAGCGATGAGCTCAGGTTCGATGCTGAAGCCGTAAAACAGGCTGTACTCTCGGCCCTGGCAAAGGCTTCTGGTGGTGTCGTCACCAAGCGCATGAACCAGATTGCTGAAAAGACGATCGATTTCATCGAACTCGTTTTTGATGCCATTATTGAAGATGAAGGTATTTCCGATACCATCAAGGCGCTGTTGCTAAGACTGCAGATTCCCGTGATCAAGGCATCAATGATCGACCAGGAGTTTTTCATTTATGACGATCATCCCGCCCGCATACTGCTGGACAGGATTGCTGAAGTTGGTATGGGCGTCACCCAGCATACCGACGAGGTCTATGTTCGACTGGACAAGATAATCAGCCAGCTGATCAGCGAGTACGAGCTGGATACGGCAACTTTCCAGAAAGCGCTTGATAAAGTTAACAACTTCGTCATGGAACGCGATGAAACTGCTCGGATAAAAGAAGAAGAAGCACAAAAACAGGCTTTGCGCGAACATGCAAGGAACACCGTGCTCAAATCATTACGTAATGTAACCACCGGCAAAACACTCCCTGAAGCCGTGCATGCGCTGGTACTCAAACGCTGGCCGACACTGATGTTCAACCACTACCTGGAGCATGGCAAGGAAAACGACGAATGGATTGCTATTCTCGAACTGTTGCGTGATGTCATTGACAGCGTTCAGCCACTGAAATCTGCAGAGGATCTCGCTTACCTCATCGCTGAAAAGGATAAAATCATCGAACGCGTTAATCAGCAGCTATCCAAAACCTACAAATCGAAGAAGGACATCCAGTTCGTTGTCAGCGGTCTGGTTGAAACCTATGATGATATGATTTCCGATGCCAATTTCCAGCAGGAAGAAATCGAAGTAGCAGAAAAAACTGTTGCAGAAAAGCCGAGAGAAAAAGAACCGATCAAGCCGGAACCAGCCCATGTACCCAAAACAAGGCTGCCATCCAACATCATGCCTGGCATGTGGTTCCAGATTACAACCGGAGAAGGCAAACCCGCACGCCGCTGCAAACTGTCAGTTATCATCGTAGAAGACGAGAAACTCATTTTTGTTACACATGATGGCGAAATGGTTGCAGAAAAGAGCTTTGAAGAGTTCACTACCGAGATCAACAAGGGTACTTCAAAAGTCATCATGGGACACTCGGTGTTCGACTACGCCTTGAACTCCGTCATCACCAAGCTGGAACCAACGATACATTAATAAATATTTTCACCACAGAGACACAGAGCGCACAGATAAAAAACTGGTGCTTTGTATATGTGTGTGATTTTCTCGCAGAGGCGCAGAGCACGCAGAACTAACTCATGTTTTATCAGATGAGGAGATCATATTGAATTGGCCTTCCTCTGGTTTCCCGACGCCTCTGCAAGAACATATGCTGTACAGGGTTTTTTCATCGGCTTCATAAATGTTCGTCCTTATTAAAGAATCACAGTTCAAGTTAATCTGACACTTGATGTCAGATCAAGTGCTGACCATTACAAATAGTTCATCCTTTGCGCGCCCTGCGCCATTGCGAGAGTAAATATATTATTTTTCAGCAAGGTTATATAGACTGAGCCCCGGCTTCCTGGTAAATATTTTCAACGACAATATTTACTGATTTTAGCGCGCAGGTCTTTCGTTGCTCTGGCGCGGTCGGTTTCGGACATATAAACCCGGTTACCATTGTCATCCAGTTTGTAGAGTGCGCTGGCCCGTTCATAGTGACGCATGCGGTCGCGGTAACCGTTACATTTTCGCCTGTTTTGTTCCCTGATTGCCTTTTGCTTCTCAAGCTTTTCCTGTTTTTCAATACGATCCTCTTCCATTGCTTCAAGCAGGCGTTCACGTTTTTCATCACGTGATAAATCGTCGCCGCCAAAAGCCGGAACAGTTACGGCCGTATCATCAACATCCATTTCTACGGCTGGCTGGGCGGCTTCGGGTCGGTCGCCATAATGCACCTTGCCGTTTTCATCCACCCACTTGTACACACCGGCATGAACAGAAAAAACTGATGTCAGTAATAATAAATTCATTAGCGTTTTCATAACGGGATTCCCTGTCGATGCTATTTATATAGCACATAAAAAAACAGGGGCGAGGGGCGAGGGAACACTGCTTTATCACCAGCTCATTTTCAAGGCATGAGATAAAACCCACTGGTGATGCAGCTGTATGTATAACGGTATTGAACCCAAAAGCTTTGGCAGAGCGCAACACCAACAATACAATCAGAGTTTTGCCTTGTTCTCACAGAATCTATGTGATTCCAGGAAACCGGTTCAAAAATAAAGCCGGGCGGTGCCCGGCTTTATTAACGCTTACTGAATGATGTACGTGCTAGAGTATATAGCCGCGTTCGTCGTGTTGCGTGGTATCCAGACCTTCTGTCTCTTCCTCATCAGTAACACGAAGACCGAGAATGGCATCAATGACTTTCAGAATCACGAAAGTGACCGCTGCGGTCCATGCCAGGGTTGCAAGGATGCCAGTCAGTTGTACGCCTACCTGTGATCCCATGTTCATACCTTCAGCATAGCCGGCACCACCAAGACTGGATGCGGCAAAAATACCGGCCATGAATGTGCCCAGCATGCCGCCGACTCCATGAACCGGAAATACGTCGAGTGAGTCATCGATTTTCAACTTGCGCTTGAGAAATCCCGTCGCTATAAAACAGATGACACCGGCAGAAGTACCAATAACCAGGGCACCCAGTGGTCCCACAAAGCCCGATGCCGGTGTAATTGTACCCAGGCCGGCGACCATTCCGGTTACTGTACCCAACGCACTTGCCTTGCCATACCTGATCCACTCCATCACGGCCCAGGTGAAGGCTCCACAAGCCGCACTGATGTGCGTTACCAGGATAGCCATACCGGCATCACCGTTGGCGGCAACAGCACTGCCGCCGTTAAAGCCGAACCAGCCAACCCAGAGCATACCGGCACCGGTGACGGTCATGGTCATGTTATGCGGCATCATCGGTGTTTCAGGGAAGCCGTTACGGTTGCCCATCACCATAGCGGCGACGATTGCGGCCACACCCGCAGTGATATGAACAACGGTGCCACCGGCGAAATCCAGCAATCCTTTTTCGCCCAGCCAGCCACCACCCCATACCCAGTGACATACCGGGAAGTAAACCAGGCTGACCCAGAAAATGCTGAACAACAACATGGAGGAAAATTTCATGCGTTCAGCAAAACCGCCAACAACCAGTGCCGGCGTAATAATGGCAAAAGTCAGCTGGAACATAACGAATACGGTTTCCGGCAGGGTACCGCTCATGGATTCACGTGTCACTTCGCCCAGGAATGCATTACTCAGACCACCAATCCAGCTGTTGCCTTCGGCAAAAGACAGGCTGTAGCCATAAAACACCCAGATGATCGTCACCACACAGGCAATAACAAAACATTGCATCAGTACCGACAGGACGTTCTTGCTGCGTACCAGGCCACCATAGAAAAGCGCGAGACCGGGCAGCGTCATGAACAGCACCAGTGCTGTTGACGTCATGATCCATGCAGTGTCACCCGTATCCAGGGTATCGGCGTGAACGATAACAGGCAGGAATAACAGTGCAGCCATTGAGACAAGCCTGTTCATCAGGCTGTTAATTTTCTTCATTTTTTTGTTTTTCTCCAATGGAAAAGTTTGATCTCCGACATGCTGTTTCTGATACCCGGAGATCTTGTTAACTGGCAGGGGGAGTTATGCCCTTTCAAGAATACAAATCCCCTGAAATCGGTTCGCCATGATGCTGTATCGCCTGAGGGAAAATATCAAGCGCGACTAAAGCGCATCGTCATCGGATTCACCGGTCCTGATCCGCACTGCCTGTTCAACCGGAAGCACAAATATTTTTCCGTCGCCGATTTTTCCGGTATTGGCTGACTCGCGTATCGCATTAACAACATTCTCTACCTGGTCATCGCTGATCACTGTTTCCAGCTTCACCTTGGGCAGAAAATCAACCCGGTATTCTGCACCACGATACAGCTCGGTGTGGCCTTTCTGACGCCCGAAGCCTTTCACTTCGGATACGGTAATGCCCTGTATGCCTATTTCTGATAATGCTTCGCGCACATCATCAAGCTTGAAGGGTTTGATTATTGCTTTGATGAGTTTCATTGATCCCCCGCTTACTGTTGGTTATTTCTTGAGGTGCTGTCGTTTTTTCCATTGCTGATGGCATAAAACCCGACCATCTCTGGACGGGTTAAACAGCCTGGCTCCGGTATAGCTTTTTACCATATTAGCACTACTCTTTGAATCAGAGCATTTGCCGCGGACAAAAAAAGGCCGGGCATTTCCATGCCCGGCCAACCACATTACCAACAGGAGTCTTATTTTGCGTTGGTAAATTCCGGATAGGCTTCCATACCGCATTCTGCAAGGTCCATACCTTCGTATTCCTCTTCATCGGTTACGCGAATACCCATAACCAGTTTCAGAATCATCCAGACAATGAAGCTTGTGATGAAGGTCCATGCAAA
>JASFVM010000215.1:0-4978 GCA_050049835.1 Gammaproteobacteria bacterium | reverse complement strand
CAGACGGTCAATGCCTATACCCTCGCCTGCTGTAGGCGGCAAGCCATGTTCGAGGGCACGAACATAATCCGCATCATAATGCATGGCTTCATCATCACCGGCTTCTTTTTCCATCACCTGCTTTCTGAAACGTTCCGCCTGGTCTTCGGGATCGTTAAGCTCGGAAAAACCATTAGCAATTTCACGGCCACCTACAAACAGCTCAAACCGGTCGGTAACAAACGGATTGATGTCATTGCATCGGGCCAGTGGTGACACTTCCTTGGGGTATTCGGTGATGAATGTCGGATCCTTGAGCCTGTGCTCGACGGTTTTTTCGAATATTTCCAGCTGTATTTTACCGAGTCCGTAGCCATCTTTCATCGGAATACTCAGCGACTCGGCAAGCTTGCGGGCGCTGGCGATGTCTGAAATATCAGCGGCTGTAATACCTTCATTGTATTCAAGGATGGAATCAAGCACGGTCATGCGCTTGAACGGCTTGCCGAAATCATGCTGTTCGCCCTGGTATATCACCAATGTAGTCCCCAGCACTTCACTGGAAAGCTTGCGCAAAAGGTCTTCCGTCAAATCCATCAAATCGTGATAGTCGGCATATGCCTGGTAGAACTCGAGCATGGTGAACTCGGGATTATGCCGCGTCGATACGCCTTCATTACGAAAACTGCGGTTGATTTCAAAAACTTTCTCGAAACCACCGATGACAAGTCGTTTGAGATAGAGCTCTGGTGCAATACGCAGATACATCGCAAGATCAAGTGCATTATGATAGGTCTCGAAAGGTCTCGCTGTTGCACCACCTGGAATGACCTGCATCATCGGTGTTTCAACTTCCATGAATTCATGCCCGTTGAAATAGTCACGGATGAACGCGATGATCCTTGCCCGCAGCTTGAAAGTTTCCTTCACTTCCCAGTTCATGATCAGGTCAACATAACGCTGACGATAACGCGTTTCGGTATCCGTCAAGCCATGAAATTTTTCCGGCAGCGGACGCAGCGCCTTGGTTAACAGACGCACGTTATCAACCTTGATGGACAGCTCACCGGTCCTGGTTTTGAACATCACGCCTTCGGCGCCAACCAGATCACCAATATCCCACTTTTTAAAGCCTTCGTTGTAAACACCTTCGGGCAGATTATCGCGTTGCAGAAACAGCTGGATCTGTCCTGACATATCCTGGATCTTGGCAAAGCTGGCCTTGCCCATGACACGCTTGGCCATCATGCGCCCGGCAACCGATACGCGAACCTGCATGCCCTCCAGTTCCTCAGCCGAATTGTCTGCATACGCGCTATGTAGCCCTGCCGCGAGTGAATCACGTCTGAAATCATTAGGAAACGCGGTACCCTGCTCGCGCAATGCAGCCAGCTTTTCCCGGCGCTGGGCAATAAGCTTGTTCTCTTCTTCCGCTGTCAGTGTTTTGGTTTCTTCACTCATATCTAATCAATCTTCAAATTATAAATGTGGATTTTTGTTCAAGATCAAGGCGGATTGTTTTCGAGAAACGGAGTGTATATGACGAGCTGCCGCTGCACGGCCCCGTATCGCAGAAAACAATCCAGCGCTGATATTGGACAAAAAGACCATTTAGAGACCGCTCTTCAGACTGGCTTCGATAAACATATCAATATCACCATCCAGTACGGCCTGCGTATTACCGGTCTCGACATTGGTGCGCAGATCCTTGATGCGTGACTGGTCAAGCACGTAGGAGCGTATCTGATTGCCCCAGCCAATATCCGACTTGGCATCCTCGACAGCCTGCTGGTCTGCGTTGCGCTTCAGTATTTCCAGCTCGTATAACTTGGCCTGCAATTGCTTCATTGCCGTTGCCTTGTTCTTGTGCTGCGAACGATCGTTCTGACATTGTACAACCACACCCGTCGGCAAGTGCGTTATACGCACCGCCGATTCGGTACGGTTGACATGCTGGCCGCCTGCACCGCTCGCACGGTAAACGTCGATGCGCAGATCAGCAGGGTTGATGTCGATATCGATATCATCATCGATTTCCGGAGACACGAACACTGCAGCGAAAGAGGTATGGCGCCTGTTACCCGAGTCGAAGGGCGATTTGCGCACCAGTCGGTGCACACCGGTTTCGGTACGCAAACGGCCGAAAGCATGGTCACCGGTAATGTGTACCGTTGCGCTTTTTATCCCGGCAACATCACCGGCTGACGCTTCGATCAACCCGGCGCTGAAACCGTGCGCTTCTGCCCAGCGCAGGTACATTCGCAACAGCATCTCTGCCCAGTCCTGCGCCTCGGTGCCACCGGAGCCGGCCTGGATATCGAGAAAAGCATTACAGGCGTCCATTTCACCGGAAAACATACGCCTGAACTCAAGCTCTTCAACCTTTTTTTCGAGTTCGGCCAGATCAGCCTGGACAGCTTCAACGCTGTCTTCGTCATTTTCCTCAACTGCCATATCCAGCAGTTCACCGGCGTCATCGAGGCCGCCGACCAGCTCTTCCAGCACCAGCACGATCTTTTCCAGCCGCGCTCTTTCCTGCCCCAGTTTCTGCGCGTGCTCCGGATCATTCCATATATCCGGCTGTTCCAGCTCGCGATTTATTTCTTCAAGCTCTTCTTTGCGTCTGTCGAAGTCAAAGATACCCCCTGAGTGATTCGGATCGCTCGCGCAGGTCGTTGATTTGATTGATTATTATATTGACTTCCATTTGATAACACTTACCGCTGTGGAAAAGGCGCAAATCTTACCCCAAGACGCACTTTATTTCATTGATTATGCAAGGAATTCAGGCTGCAGGTTTTTTCGCTACATTATCTCGTAGATAAACGGGTACCGCTCTCGAGGCCGTTACATAGCGCCCCGCTTCATAGTCCGGCAGAGCCAGCTGGAGTATGGCCGCGGCCGAGGGAAGAGATTGATCCAGCACCGTTGCCAGGGCCTCGGTGCCAACCATGGCCGAGAGCACCTCACCATAAGCAGACCAGCCGGTCCCCGCTCCTGTCCAGCCCTCGCCTTCGGGCTTCGCCACCTGTCCGGGCGCAATCACAGTTTCGTCGCCGACAGGCTGCATACAACCATTCGTCGCCAGCATGAAAGCGCCCCAGTAAATCTCATTCATGCGTGCGTCGATCGCGGCCAGTACCTTGTCAGCACCGGATTGCACATGTGCTGTCTGCGCTATCGCGGCCAGCGTCGAAACCGGGATCACCGGCAGGTCCCGTGCAAAGGCAATACCCTGGGTAACGCCGGCTGCAATTCGCACTCCCATGAATGAACCCGGGCCGCGGCCAAAAGCCAGTGCATCAAGATCCGACAACTGGTTGCCCGATTCAGCCAGCAACTGTTCGATCATTGGCAGCAGGATGTGGCTGTGCTCCCTCGGGGCGACGCGGTATTTCTGGGTAATCTCACCGTCCAGGTACAGCGCAGCTGAACAGGCTTCAGTAGCAGTATCCAAAGCCAGTATTTTCATGCGACCGCTTCCTCTGCATGTTGCGCAAAGAATTTTTCAATGTCTTCCAGCTTTGAAGTGGCCGGCATCGCAGGCAGACTGTTGAGGAATATCCTGCCATAGCTTTTGCTGCTGATTCTCGGATCACCAATGACCACCACACCGCGATCATTAACATCCCTGATCAGGCGACCGACCCCTTGCTTGAGCGCAATCACGGCACGCGGCAGCTGATAATCCATGAAAGGCTGCCCGCCGCTGTGTTTGATCGCGTCGATCCGCGCCTGCATCACGGGGTCGCCCGGCGATGCAAAAGGCAGCTTGTCGATGATCACGCACGACAGCGCTTCACCTCGAACATCCACTCCTTCCCAGAAACTGGAGGTGCCCAGCAGTACCGCATTCCCTGCTTCGCGGAAACGTTCCAGCAACTGGTGCTTGGGATATTCCCCCTGCATCAGGATCGGGTAATCGATGGTGTCTTTTAGCAGCTTCTCGGCAGCATGCATCGCGCGGTAACTGGTAAACAGAAGAAAGCAGCGTCCTGCACTGGCCGCAATCACCGGCCTGACTTTTTCAATCAATGTTGCATTGAATTTGAAATCAGAAGGTTCCGGCATACCCTCGGGAAGGTAAAGCAGGCTCTGTTGCTGATAATTGAACGGACTTTCCCAGGTACCACTCTGGTAATCTTCGATACCAAGCCCTTTGGTGAAATGCGTGAAGTCCCTGTTAACCTGCAGTGTTGCCGAAGTGAACAACCACGAGGCGGCAAAATCGCCGGTATGTTGCCGGAACAGCCTGGATACATCGATGGGTGTCGCATTGAGCATAAAACTGCGTGACCAGCTTTCAAACCACAGTACCGATTCGGTCGTGTCTGCGCTATCTTCCGCAGCCCGGTTTTCGCCGCTGAACAGGTTCAGGGTCTGCTGCAGCAAGATACAGCGTTGATGACACTGGTCAAGGCCGCGACTTCTTTCCGCCGCGACGTTTAATACCGCAGACAGCTCCGTGAGTGCTTCCGCCAGGGCGTCAAGCGATCGTTTGACTGCCGCTTTATGCTGGATCTGCTGCCACGCCTGGCGCTGTCCCGCTTCCCCCAGTGACAGCCTGAAATCGCGCGTGCAGGTCTCGAGTGTTTCTGCATATTCACGTATTTCAGCCATATCGGGCGCATCATTGACCTGCTCTGCTATGGCATCCCTGGCCAGTCCGATCAACTGGCGACTACTCACCGAGCGGCCAAAGAAGCGGGATGCAACTTCATGCAACTGATGGGCCTCGTCAACAATGAACACTTCAGCGCCCGGGAGCAGGTCGGCAAAACCATCCTGCTTCAAAGTCATGTCAGCCAGCAACAGATGGTGATTGATGACCAGCAGATCGGCGTCCTGCGCCTGTTTTCTGGCCTTGACGATGTGACAGTCATTCCAGTGATCACATTCACCACCCAGGCAATTCTCCGTGGTCGATGTCACCATCGGCCAGATCATCGAATCCTCCGCAACGGTATCCAGTTCGGATACATCACCGGTCAGGGTTATC
>JASFVM010000214.1:0-4985 GCA_050049835.1 Gammaproteobacteria bacterium | reverse complement strand
ATCCCCGGGCTGATCGAAGGCGCATCCACCGGCGCCGGGCTCGGCATCCAGTTCTTGAAGCACCTGTCGCGTACCCGTCTGTTGCTGCATGTTATTGATATTGCTCCATTTGATGGCAGAGATCCGGTCGACGATGCAAAAAAAATACTGACCGAGCTGCAAAAATACAGCAAGGAGCTGGCCGATAAAGAGCGCTGGCTGGTATTGAACAAGGCTGACCTGCTGGCGGAAGAGGAACTGGCTGATCGACGCGAGCAGATCATCGAAGCGCTGGGCTGGAAAGGCCCGGTGTACACTATCTCGGCGCTGGGAAAAACAGGTACCCGGCAGATCGTTTACGACATCATGCATTACCTGACCTATGACTATCAGGAGCCTGAGCAGAGCCCAGGTACTGAACCGGAAGAGGACTTCGATGACGGACCGGATTAATCTTGGCCGTGCCAGACGCTGGGTCATCAAGATTGGCAGCGCCCTGATCACCAACGAAGGCAAGGGGCTTGATACCGAGGCCATCCAGCGCTGGGCTGAGCAGATGGCCGAGTTACGCAATGCCGGCAAGGAACTGTTGCTGGTTTCATCGGGAGCCGTTGCCGAAGGTATGTCACGTATCGGCATGATGCAGCGCCCGCATGCCCTCTATGAACTGCAGGCCGTCGCTGCGCTCGGGCAAATGGGCCTGATTCAGCATTTCGAGTCCTGTTTCAAGAAACATGGCATCCATACCGCACAGGTACTGCTCACACACGAGGACCTGTCCAACCGGCAACGCTATCTGAATGCACGCAGCACCCTGAGCACCTTGCTGAAGATGGGCGCACTGCCGATCATCAATGAAAATGACACGGTTGCCACCGAAGAAATCCGCTTTGGCGATAACGATACCCTGGCAGCAATGGTAGCCAACCTGGTCGAAGCCGATGCGCTGATCATCCTCACCGACCAGCAGGGCCTGTATAACACGGATCCACGCCAAAACAGCAATGCCGAGTTGATCAGCGAGGCCAATGCCGTCGACCCCGCCATCCTGGCCATGGCCGGTGACGGCGGCCTGCTGGGACGCGGCGGTATGCGTACCAAGATTACCGCGGCACAGCGCGCAGCACGCTCCGGTGCAGCGACCCTGATTGCCGCGGGCAGAACCGACAATGTACTGCTGGAAATTGCCAAAGGCACTGAAATCGGCACTTTACTGTGTCCAAAAACCGAAAAACTGGCAGCGCGCAAACAATGGCTCGCCGGCCATCTCGTTGTCAAAGGCAGCCTGCAGCTGGATGCCGGTGCCGGCAAGGCACTGTCCGGATCCGGAGTCAGCCTGCTTGCCGTCGGCGTGACCGCCGTCAACGGCACATTCAATCGCGGCGACATGGTCAGCTGCCTGTCACCCGATGGCACGGAAATCGCGCGCGGCCTGGTGAATTATGCGGCCGATGACGCCAGAAAAATCATGGGCAAGGCAACCAGCGAAATCGAGAAGACCCTGGGATATGTCGATGAGCCGGAGCTGATCCACCGCGATAACCTGGTATTGCTCTAGACGCTCAGGGAGACCGTTCAACGCAAAGCCGCAATGACGCAAACGCGATGCTGTTTACAGATGAGATCTAATTTGAAGTTTTATTTCGCCTTCAATTTCACTGTGTCTGAGAGCCACCAACAAACAATCAATAACTCAGCGTTCTCTGCGCCCTGGCGTCTTTGCGTTGATAATCAATAAAAAAAGCCCCGCAATGCGAGGCTTTTGTAATCGATCTGGTGAAACCAGTTACATGCCCTGAATATGATGATTCAGACGGCTTTTATGGCGAGCGGCCTTGTTTCTGTGAATCAGGCCCTTGCTGGCCATGCGGTCGATAGCCGGCACGGCATCCTTGAAAGCCGCTTCTGCTGCAGCCTTGTCGCCTTTTTCAATGGCGTAGTAGACGCTCTTGATGTGTGTGCGCATCATAGCGCGCATGCCCATATTGTGGGCGCGACGGTTAACGGCCTGACGGGCGCGTTTTCTTGCTCCGGGTGAATTTGCCACGTTTCTATCTGTGCTGGTTAAAAAGAGGGCGTAAATTGCCAGTTTCACCCGCTTTTGTCAATGTTTTTTAGTTAAAATGGCCCGCTTTTTCAGGCGATTACTATTCCGTATAACAGGAGAATCACGCTGAGCATCAAATTGCTTAAGTCCACCCTGACCGTTGGTGGCATGACCCTGCTGTCACGTATTTTTGGCCTGCTGCGCGATATCACCCTGGCCACGGTCTTCGGGGTCAGCGGCGGCACCGATGCGTTCCTCATCGCCTTCAAGATACCGAATTTCATGCGCCGCCTGTTTGCCGAGGGTGCCTTTTCCCAGGCCTTCGTGCCGGTTTTTTCAGAGTACAAGGAAAAACACAGTCGTGAAGCATTGCGCGACCTGGTCGACCACGTTGCCGGCAGTCTGGGCACGGTATTGCTGGTGCTGACCGCACTGGGCTCAATCGCGGCACCGCTGCTGGTTTACCTGTTTGCACCCGGCTTCTGGGATGACCCGGAACGTTTCGACCTGACGGCCGAAATGCTGCGCATCACTTTCCCCTACCTGTTCTTTATCGCGCTGGTTGCCTTTGCCGGCGGCATTCTCAACAGCTACAACAGGTTCGCGATCCCGGCATTCACCCCGGTGATCCTCAATCTGTGCCTGATTTCGGCCGCACTCTGGCTGGCGCCGCTGTTCGACCAGCCGCTGATGGCACTGGCCTGGGGTGTAGCCGCAGCCGGGGTGCTGCAGTTGCTGCTGCAGTTTCCCTTCCTGCTGAAACTGAAACTGTTTCCGCTGCCGCGTCTGCAGCGTGGCCATGCAGGCGTCAGCAAGATCCTGCGCCTGATGTTGCCGGCCGTGGTCGGTTCTTCCGTGGCACAAATCAACCTGCTGCTGGACACGATCATTGCCTCGTTTCTCGCCATCGGCAGCGTTACCTGGCTGTATTACTCCGATCGTATGCTGGAATTCCCGCTCGGTGTGCTCGGCATTGCCATCGCCACCGTGATCCTGCCCGCGTTGTCACAGCAGCATGCCAACGCATCCCGTGATGATTTCAACCAGACCCTCGACTGGGCACTGAAGATGGTCATGCTAATTGCACTGCCCGCCTGCATCGGCCTGCTGTTACTGGCCAGCCCGATCCTGGCAACGCTGTTTCAGCATGGTGACTTCACCGCCAATGACTCCTATATGGCCAGCCTCAGCCTGATGGCCTACATGCTGGGCCTGCCGGCCTTCATCCTGATCAAGGTACTGGCGCCCGGCTATTATTCACGCCAGGACACAAAAACACCGGTAAAAATCGCTATCATCGCGATGATCAGCAACATGGCCTTGAACATCCTGTTTGTCGTACCAATGGTGATGCTGGATTACGAGGCACCTCACGTCGGTCTGGCTCTGGCCACCAGCGCTTCCGGCTATATTAATGCCATTATGCTGTATCGCGGCCTGCGCAACACGGGCGTGTACCAGCCGCTGGCTGGCTGGGGCGGCCTGCTGGGCAAAATGCTACTGGCCTGTACCGGCATGGCTGCTGTGGTCCTCTACCTGACACCGGGTCTGGAAATATGGACCTGGTTAACTGTTGTTGAGCGCGTGATCTATCTTGGCAGCATCATTGGAAGCGCAGCTCTGGTTTATTTTGCGCTGCTCTGGTTAAGCGGCATCCGGGCTGACCGCCTCAAACGCGGTTAACCCGCCTGGCACCAGGCGTGCTGTTTTGTTCTTAAACGCAAAGCCGCAAAGGCGCTAAGAGCGCAAAGGTCTTTGTTGATTTGATCAGCGACAAAAGTACCGGGGCACACAGGAGTATTATTTTACTAATCCTGAAAATGCACAGCATAATCCAGTGGATTTACTTATCAGATACCACGATCCCGAACTTTCCGAACACGATGGCCTTTGCGATCCATACAAGTGCCTGTCTTTGTGACCTCTGCGCCTTCGCGGCTTTGCGTTAAAAAATCAATGTTTCTGCCAGCTTAAGCAATCACTGATATACTACTGCATTTCATAGAGTTACTACGTATTCGTGCAGTCATGCAACTTGTTCGCGGCCTTCACAACCTGAAACCGGAGCACCGGAATTGTGCGGTAACCATTGGCAACTTTGATGGTGTTCATCAGGGTCACCAGGCGCTGCTGCGCCTGCTTGCCGACAAGGCAAAGGCAAAAAACATCCCGGCCTGCCTGATGAGCTTTGACCCGCTGCCACACGAGTATTTTGCGCAGAACAAACCGGCACCGCGGCTGACCAGCGCCCGCGAACGCTATACATCGATCGCGGAACTGGATCAGTCCATACGCCCCGATATGCTGTTGATTCTGCGTTTCGATGATGCGCTGGCGCAATTAACTGCAGAAGAGTTCGTCAGCCACGTGCTGGTTGATGCCCTGGCAGCGAAAGCCGTCGTTATCGGCGACGACTTCAGATTTGGCAAAGGTCGCCGCGGTGACTACGACTTCCTCAAAGCCGCAGGTGACCGCTACGGCTTTGAAGTCTTGTCATTATCTACGCACAGCGTGGATAATATGCGCGTCAGCAGTACAGGAATACGCCAGGCCTTGCTGGAAAACCGCCTGTGCGACGCTGAACGCATGCTCGGCCGCCCCTACCGGATTTGCGGGCGTATTGCTCATGGTGACAAGCGCGGACGTACCATTGGTTTTCCAACGGCCAACATTCGATTGAACCGCCCGGCAATTCCATTGAGTGGCGTGTACACTGTTACCCTGTGTTCGCCGGAGCTGGGCGATGTACCCGGTATTGCCAATATCGGCAAACGCCCGACGGTTAACGGCGTGCGTGACCAGCTTGAAGTTCACCTGTTTGATTTTGAACAAGATATCTATGGCATGAATGTCTGCGTGTCTTTTCACCAGAAAATACGTGATGAAAAAAAATTCGAATCGTTTGAATTACTCAAGCAGCAGATACAACTGGACTGCGTGCGTGCACGCGAATTACATG
>JASFVM010000213.1:0-4988 GCA_050049835.1 Gammaproteobacteria bacterium | reverse complement strand
AAAAGACGCAAGCATAAAATGGGGGACATTATTTATCTTGATTCGATCAACTCGGTATTACTGACCTATTACCGCAACAACATCCTGCATCTGGTCGCGTTACCATCAGTTATAGCATGCTGCTTCAACAACTTGCCTGTACAAAAACTTGATACCGTTGTTGCGCTTGTATCTATTGCGTATCCGTTTCTCAGGTCCGAGCTGTATCTCACCTGGAGCCAGGAACAGCTGCCTGATACCATTGAGCAAATACTGGAAATCCTTGTCGATCTCAACCTGCTGGAAAAAACCGCCAGGCATCATTATCGCAAACCAGGAGCTACCAGTATCGAGTGCGCACAACTGGAGCTGCTGGCTAAAGTTATCTCGCCCATACTCGAACTTTATTACATGACATTCGCGATTCTGCTCAACACAGGAACAAACAGGATATCGCAAGCCGATCTTGTCGAACACAGCTATTTGATGGCTCAGCGGGTATCGATGATTTATGAGTTGAATTCGCCGGATTTTTTCGATAAAAGACTGATTTCTAATTTTATCAATACACTCAGAAACATTGAATATGTAGCTATCGATGATAAAGGTATGATTGAATACAGCGATGACTATCTGAAAGTTGGCGAGGACGCCGTTTCATTATTAAATAAAAACATACGTAGCAGTATCCTGCAGTTGTTAAATGCAAATCATCATGGAAAACAGTAATGGGTAACTTATCCGAAAAATTAGGACGGGGTAAAACCTGGTACAAGAACAATCTCTGGCAGGGCAGGCTGTTACTTTCTGTTTTAATCATCTTGCTTGCACTGGTCATTATACGTATCAGTCTTCCCTATACTATCGTTTACAGTGCCGTCTACTGGCTGAACAAGCAGGGCATAACATCACAAATCGAAGACATAAGCATCAATGTGATCAAGGGCACATTCTCGGTTCACAACGCCAACGGCGCTAAAAACGGTGAGCGCATCTTCAATATAGGTGAAGCATCAATCGACTGGGAATGGAAACCTCTTTCAACCAGAACAATCGTGGTAAAACGCATATCTCTCGCCGATTTAGATCTGCAGGCACAACAATATACAGACGGCCTCATCGTTGCCGGAATCACTCTCGCAAGTGACGGCACGGTTGAACAGCCACCAGCAGAGGAGGAACAGCCTGTTTCATGGAGCACAGCATTGAACCAGGTTGATTTCAGGGACCTGAATTTCTGTTTTCAGCAGTATGATGCGCTATTAGGCATAAGTACAGATGCAATACCGGTTATCGACTATTGTGCAAACGCCGGACATTTAACCTGGAAGGGTGATATCAGCCTCGTGGCAGCAGAACGTGACCAGTCAAACCAGACACCGCGTCTTGTCGTCGAAGGCACACTGGAATTCAGTAAATTAAGTCTGCTGAATAACGCTCTTGATGCGACACTGGTAAATTTCGATGACGTCACCTTGTCCAATATACTCATCGACGGTATTGACGACATAAAGCTCGATGCAATCAACATCAGTAAATTGCAATTACTGCAGCGCAGCGGCCATGCTTCACATCAACATGCTGTTGAACTGAATCAAATTGACATCACAGATATCGGCTACAGCAACAGTAATTCTCTGGCCATCAAAACCATCTCGCTGGACGCGCCCAGACTCTCGATGGCGAAAGAGACTGATGGCGCATGGAGATATGAAAAATGGCTGCCACAAAACATTAATGCTGACAATAAAACCGGGCAGCAACCTTCGCGGCCTTCGGATGAGGAGTCTGTATTCAATCTCGATATCGGCTCTATTGTGATCTCTGATGTCGAATTATGTTATCAACAACCGGCTATTGCCTCTGGCACACCTCCTCAAGCCATCGATTATTGCCTTGGCATTGCCAACACCAAATGGAACGGTGATATTTCTATTTCAACGGCAACTGAAAATAATCCGCCGGAACTGAAACTGGCAGGCGAACTGGTTGTTGACGACTTCATTACCACGAATAACCTTTTACAGCGTGATCTGCTGGATTTTGACAAACTAACCATCAATAACATCGACATAAAGTCACTGGACAACCTGGCATTTGACAAGCTTGAACTTGCAAATGTCAACGGGCTGGAACTTACCAGCGCAGAAGACAAATATACATTGTCAGTATCGAGCCTTGATATAACCACCCTCAATTATGCAAATAACTCTCTCGAGATTGGCAAGGTTACCGTAAATGATCCTGGACTCGAGATTACACAGAACAAGGATGGCTCTTTTGATTTTGAAGAATGGAAGATCGAATCAACTGAAAAGCCGGAAGGCAATAGCAAGGCTCAGGATACGGCCAGTACGGAACCACTCAAGATAAAACTCGGCGAATTCAGCCTTGATACCACCAGAGTCATAGAATTTACAGACCTGAGTGTCGAACCGAATATGCATATTGGCTTCAAGGAAATGCATGTTAGCGTAAAAGACCTTGATTCTGAAAAACCCGACCAGGAAAGCCCGATATCGCTTAGCGCCAAAACAACGCGTCATGGCACCATTGATATTGCCGGCATCGCCAAACCATTCGAACCAAATCCTTCATTTGACGCCAGTGGAAAAATATCCGGCCTGGACCTGCGAGTGGCATCACCTAAAGCCGAACAGGCTATTGGCCACATAATAAAAAGTGGACAACTCGATGCTGACCTGAAACTGCTTGCTGAAAAAGGTCAGCTTGACAGTAATATCAGCCTGGTTCTGCGTCATTTCAATCTCAAGGCAAAAAGCAAGGAAGATGCGGCTGCACTGGATGATACATTTGGTATGCCAATCAATCAGTCACTGGTGCTGCTGAAGGACAAGAAAGGCACAATCAAACTTGATATACCTGTCACCGGTGACATCAATAATCCGGACTTCGACCCGACTGACGCTATCATCAAGGCCACTGCAAAGGCTACAACAGTTACCCTGATTACGTTCTACACGCCCTACGGTCTGGCCTATGCCGGTGGTAATGTTCTGTTTAATCTTGCTACAGCAATGAACTTTGAACCGCTACTGTTCGATGCCGGTTCATCACAGCTGACAGATAGCAACAAGGAACAACTGGACAAGTTAGCGGAATTGCTTACCGAACGTCCCGCAGTGCATTTGACATTATGCGGCTTCACAAACCTTAAAGACAGGGACAAGATGTTTACTGAAATTCTCGAAAAGGAAAAAATCAAACCACCTTCAGCAGAGCGCCTGACTCAGTTGAAAAAACTTGGCGCTGAAAGGCAGGAAAAAGTCAAAAACCATCTGATCTCGGCCGGCAAGATCGAACATAACCGTCTTATATTATGTGAACCGGAACACAGCGATGATGCTGAGGCTATCGCCGGCGTGGAAATCAGCATATAGCGTTATTCAAAGCTTATTATTTCTCGCAAAGGCGCAAAGCACGCAAAGCGGTTGATAACTGTTCGGACTTTTCAGGCCGGTTAGCCAGCCCGGGTTATTGCTTTACTCTATCCTGGCTAATGCATCGTCAAACAATTCAGACTCGACAGCTTGTAGCCCGGATGTAACCAGGGGGAATCCGGGAGAGCCTGTTAATACCGATACTGTTAACCCGGATTACGTTTCACTTCATCCGGGCTACAGTACTAATATTCCGTCATACCCGCGAAAGCCGGTATCCTGTGTCTTTGACGGGTGATGATTTGTTCGCGAATAGTGCTAAAAACGCAAAATACTATATTTGATTCAACTTAATTTGCGTCTTTCGCGTTATTCGCGGATATTAATTTATGCTCCTGATACAGGTAAGGCGTTGATCATTGTGGTAACTTTATCAGGCTGTTATAGAAAAATAACTTTGCGTTCTTTGCGCCTTGGCGAGAAAACAACCCTGTTTTATTAGCGCACGTTGTAATAGATCTTTTCCGAAATCTCATGCCAGGCAGATACCTGCCTGCGGAATTTGTCATAGGAACTGTAGATATTTTTCGCCGCCGGATTTTTACCCGCGAGTTCCAGCACCACTTCCTCGGAAAGTCCTTTTAGTTTTGCCAGCACATCATCCGGTAGTTTACGTACATCCACCTTGTGCTTGTTGACCAGTGTATCCAGTGCAGCATTGTTCTTTGCCGTGAACTCGGTCGACATGTCCTGGTTAACCATTTTACAGGCATTGCGCACGATACTTTGCAGGTCTTTGTCCAGCGCATCAAAGGCCTTTTTGTTTATCAGTGCCTCAAGCGTTGTTCCCGGCTCATGCCAGCCCGGATAGTAATAATATTTTGCTGCCTTGTATAGGCCAAATGCGAGGTCATTGTAAGGGCCAACCCATTCAGTGGCATCAATTGCACCGGTTTTCAACGAAGTGAATAATTCGCCACCCGGCAAATTCACCGGTGTGCCGCCAGCACGCTTCAACACTTCACCACCCAGGCCGGGAATACGCATCTTCAGGCCATCAAGATCATCAACGCTGTTTATTTCCTTGTTGAACCAGCCCGCCATCTGTACCGTGGTATTACCTGCTGCTGCAGGTAAAACACCAAACGGCTTATATGTTTCCTCCCACAATTGCATACCACCACCGTGATACAGCCATGCTGTCATTTCCTGTGAATTCATGCCGAACGGAACCGTTGAAAAGAACTGCGCCTCTTCAATCTTCCCCTTCCAGTAATAGGCGGCACCATGACCCATTTCCGCCGTTCCCCGAGATACCGCATCAAACACTTCAAACGCCGGAACCAGTTCACCGGCACCGTATACCTTGACCTTGATCCGCGCATCTGTCATCTCGGTGATCACATCAGCCAGCTGATTGGCGCCCGTACCCAGCACCGGAAAATTCTTCGGCCAGGTTGTCACCATTTTCCATTTCAGTTTCCTGTCGGCCCTGACAATCGCCGGTGCAGCGACACTGCCAGCCGCAATACCACTGATACCCGCTTTTTTTATAAAGTCACGACGCTTCATAATCATTCTCATATTATTTATATAATTTCAGCGCGA
>JASFVM010000024.1:0-15987 GCA_050049835.1 Gammaproteobacteria bacterium | reverse complement strand
CCAGTGCAGAGCCCGGTAAATCCAGGTAATTAACCAGCCGCTCGAACGCGTGTTTGTCATTCACGGCGAACTTGAACTCGATTTCTCTGCTGGCAGATCTCATCTATTGAGTATGTGGCTTACTTTTCAGCTGTCAGATAGCATACCCAGCTGGGATCGGCGTCACCGTGCAGGGAAGGCGAGTATTTGCCATCACCTTCGCCCGTTTCTTCATCTGTTCCTTCCCAGTAAACGGTGACTTTGGAAAACCCGGCTTCTGCGAGCAACTCCCGGATTTCAGGTAAGGTCCATAAACGCCATTCATAGGTAAAAGCCTTTTTCAGGCGTGACTTGTCAGGGAACTGGAAATGGATGTGGCAGGTCATATCGCCCGTTATCGGGTTATAGGATTCCTGCTCCCAGATATAGGTAAAACCCTTGTGTTTGGTCTTCTCTCTGGTCTCCTTGCAGGCCTCGTAACCGCCGAAGGCATCGAGGAAGAAGACACCGTCTTCAGCAAGCGATTTCTGTACGCTCTTGAAGTATTTTTTGAGTGTGTCCCTGTCCTTGAACAGCTGATAACTGAAGTTCATCGCCAGCACGACCTGTGCCGGTTTGGATTTGACCTCCATAACATTACGCTGCAGCAGGGTGACGCGCTTCCTGGCCGTGGATTTCAGCTTGCCAAGGTTGTGCTTTTTCCCCCATGACAATACCTCGGGATCGATATCCACACCGACAGCCGTGTTCTTGTCCCTGTTACGGACCCATTCACAGCACATTTTTGCGGTACCGCAAAAATCTTCTCTCAGGGTATGCGCGCTGTGGCCACGGATTTCACGAAAAGTCTTGTTGATGAAGTCATATTCATGGGAAACATCCTGCACGGACTGCTCATACAGTGCATGCCTGTCTGCCCTGGCGCTCATGGTTCCGGGATCAGGGGCGTGCTTTCTCTTGTGATTTTTATGTTTATTCTTTGCAAATTTCATGCGTGTGATTGTTTATTACGATATTTTTAGGGGTCAGCCGCTATTGCTTTATTTCATATATATCAGCACTTTTGATCGGTATCATTGAAAGTTTGTAATAAAAGCGTCAAACTTTATAATTAAGCTATATTTCATACTTATAGCATATGAAAGAGATTAACATGGCAAACATACCCCGGTCTGATGACAATACCGCAACAGATGGCCGCCTGAATACGGTTGAATTTCCTGCCCGGCAGGCAGCGCCAGCTGAGGAGAAAACAGGCGGTAGCGGGCGCCCCGTTAACGAGGACATTGATCTCGATAATCCGGAGCTTTACCTCAATCGCGAGGTGACCTGGCTCGCATTCAACAGCCGCGTTTTGAGCATGGCCGCAGATCCGAATACACCGCTGCTCGAGCGAGTTAAATTTCTGGCAATCATCAGCAATAATCTTGATGAATTTCAGATGAAACGTATCGGTGGTCTCAAACAGCAGGTAGCCGTTGGGGTACGTGAGTCAACCATTGACGGTAGAACACCGGCGGAACAGATCGCCGAGTGCCAGGAAAAGGTGAGAGAAATCCACCGCGAACAGAACCGTATCCTGAGGGAGGTTCTGGTATTGCTCGCCGAGCAGGGTATTTTCCTGGTCAAATACCGGTCACTTACACGGGAACAGAAAGAGATCCTGAGAAAGAATTTTATCGAGAATATATTCCCGCTACTCACGCCGCTGGCGATGGATCCGGGTCATCCATTCCCGTTCATATCAAACCTTGCCCTTAATATGCTGGTTACCTTGCGCCACAAAGGCGGAACGGTCCCGCATATTGCGCGTGTCAAGGTCCCTGTGACGAGGGATATTGCACCGCGTTTTATTCAGGTTGGTGAAGAAAATACCTTTGTCACACTGGATGACGTGCTGGCCAATAACATGGATCTGTTGTTCCCGGGCATGGAAATCGTCTCCTGTGAATTATTCAGGGTGACACGCAATGCCATTGTCGAGATCGAAGAGGAAGAAGCAGATGACCTGCTCGCTATGATTGAGACGGAATTGCGTGATCGTCACTTTGCCCCCATCGTGCGTTTGCAGGTTGGCAAGGGCATGAATCCAACGCACAGAGGTATGCTTGCAGCTGAGCTTGGTCTTGATGAAGAAAATGATGTTTATGAAGTAGAGGAAATCATGGCGATGCGAGACCTGTTCGAGATTGCATCGCTCGATATTCCTGAACTGCATGATCCTCCACATAAACCCATTGACCATACCAGGCTGGCACATGATTCCCGAAATATCTTCCATATAATTCGTGAGCGGGGCTCGTTACTGTTCCAGTATCCTTATGAGTCATTCAACACCAGCGTGGAGCGTTTCCTGCGTACAGCAAGTACCGACCCCAAGGTTCTGGCAATCAAGATGACACTGTATCGAACATCTGCTGAAGGCAGTATTATCGATTCACTGGTGCAGGCGTCCAGGAACGGCAAGCAGGTTGCTGTGCTGATCGAGCTCAAGGCGCGTTTCGATGAAGCGGCCAACATTGGCTGGGCACGACGCCTGGAACAGGCAGGCATACATGTGACTTATGGCGTTGTTGGCCTGAAGACACACAGTAAGGTCATCCTGGTGGTGCGCAAGGATTACAATAAATTACGCCGTTATGCCCATATCGGTACCGGTAACTATCATGCGGGTACGGCGCGTCTGTACAGCGATCTCGGGATGTTGACCTGTGACGAGGATATTGCCCAGGACCTGACCGAGTTATTCAATTATCTGACAGGCTATTCACCGCCACCAACCTATCGCAAGATTCTTGCCGCGCCTTATACACTGAAAAAGGCATTGCTCAATAAAATCGAACGTGAAATCTCACAGCATACAGCTGAAACGCCGGGGCTTATCCAGTTCAAAATGAATGCGCTCGAAGATGCTGATATAACCCGTGCTCTCTACAAGGCAGCCAGGGCTGGTGTCAAAATCGACCTTATAGTCAGGGACACCTGTCGCATGCGTGCCGGTATACCCGGGCTCAGTGAAAATGTGCGGATTATCAGTGTCGCTGGTCGCTTCCTCGAACACGCCCGTATTTATTTCTTCCATAATGCAGGCAAGGAAGAGTACTATATCGGCTCGGCCGATTTGATGACGCGTAACCTGGAAAGTCGTGTCGAGGTGGTTGCGCCTGTAGATGATGTCAGGCTGCGCCAGGAATTGCGCCTCATCATAGACGTGCAGCTCTCGAGTAAAAAACAAGTCTGGGAAATGCAACCGGATGGCAGTTATGTGCAGAGAGCAGAGGTTTCCGAAACAGAAGCTGTGAAGAGCTCACAGGAAACATTTGTCGCACTGGCCCAGAAACGCAAGGCAGCTGCCGCAAAACACAGACAGTCAAAGCTCCGTGCCAAGTTGCTTACATACTTCCACAAACGCGTACTGAATGAGAGCCAGTAACAGTGGTTGTGCATCATGTCGGAAGGGTATGATACATTCGTGCAACCTGCATATATCCCAAGCTATCTGATATCTACTATTCGTGTCTCCGTTTTCATTATTTCCAGAACCATCCAACACCACTAACCAGCTCGATTTTGCTTTACCTGAAGAGCAGGATTTCCCCGGGCTCATTGCCTTACTGCAGAATAACTTTAACGTGCGTATCCAAAACAAGACTGTCAGTCATCGGATTTTCTACGATACTTTTGACTGGCTTTTGTATAACAACGGCGCAGTGCTGGAAGTGCATGAAGATGAAGAGTTCAGAAAGGTATACTGGAGGGAGAACAAGAACGCCAAATTGAGGATTCAACTGGGCATCAATCAGGTCCCTCATCTGGCGAGCGAGCTTCCTGAATGTGAATTCCGCAAACAGCTACAGTCGGTGATATCTGTTCGTGAACTCATCCCGCGCATCAAGATAAAAATAAAGCGGCAGCCTTTGACCATTGTCGATAATCATGAAAAGGTCGTAGTTCGCATCTGCCTGGATGAGCACTGGTACTACCCCTCTAAAACCCGCGCAGGCAGCATGCTGGGAAGGCGTGTAACAGTTAAGCCCGTAAAGGGATTTAATGCTGCCTATGAGAAAGTTGAAAACTTTTTTCTACCCATGGAATTACGCAGTGTACAGGATAATATGCTCAAACTTGCTTTGGCTGAATCGGGGATCAGTACCACTGAGTACTCGACGAAACTTAATCTGTTCCTGGATCCTGACATGCCGGCCGAGGAGGCGGTAAAAGCAATCCTGTCACGCCTGCTTGAAATCATGCAACAGAATACAGCCGGGGCTATCAAGGGTACAGACACTGAATTCATGCATGATTATCGTGTCGCTATCCGCAAGACTCGTTCCGCTCTTGCGCAAGCCAGGCATGTTTTACCCGACAAAACCCTTGCCGAGTACAAGAAATTATTTTCCGGCCTCGGCAAAGTTACCACACCTGTGAGGGACCTGGACGTATTTCTGATCAAGCTGGACAGCTATCAAAAAGATCTTAACAAAACGGATACAGCTTGTTTGCAGCCCCTTCAAGAATACCTTCTTCAGTCAAGAGCCGATGCACAGAACGATTTTGTGCATACGGTAAAGTCATCACACTATCGCGAGAGTATCAGGAACTGGCGCGAGTATCTCGAAAATAATGAGCCAACTAAGCCCCCGCTGGAAAATTCAGCAACACCGGTACACAAACTATCGAACAAGCTGATCCGGGATAATTACCAGCTTGCCAGCAAAGAAGGGAATGCAATAACTGACTCATCTGAAGCTGCTGCATTGCATGAGCTGCGTAAAACATGCAAAAAACTGCGTTATTTAATGGAATTCTTTCAGAGTCTGTATCCTGCCAGGGAAATCCGTGAATTGATCCGGGCATTGAAAGCGCTACAGGATAACCTGGGAGATTTCAATGACTTTCATGTTCATATTGGCATCCTCAAGACATATATAGAGCAGAGCACCAATGAAGATACCGTGCACGCCTGCGGCAAGCTTATCAAGGCCCTGGAGAAAAAACAGATCAAGACCAGAAACAAATTTGCTGAACGTTACTCCGCTTTTAATGATATTAATACGCAGAAAGAGTTTGAGGACCTATTTGTAGATTCCCGTCGTGCACAAGAGTAAAGCGTGAAAATAATAGCAATATACAATATCAAGGGCGGCGTCGGTAAAACGGCGACAGCGGTCAATCTCTCATACCTTGCTTCTCTTGATGGTGCAAGAACACTCATCTGGGATCTGGATCCACAGGGCGCTGCCAGCTATTACTTTCGTATCAAGGCTAAAGTAAAGGGTGGCGGTAAACGGCTTGTTGAGGGCAGGAAAGACCTGGAAGATGCCATCAGGGGGACCGACTACGAAAACCTGGATCTGCTTCCGGCAGATTTTTCATACAGGAATATGGATATTTTTCTCGAACATACCAGTGATCCCTGTGAGCGTTTGTACAAACTGCTCGAGCCTATGACTGATGAATACGATTATGTATTTCTTGACTGCCCGCCGAGTATTTCATCAGCTTCCGAGAGTGTGTTTGCTGCCGCAGATATACTGTTGGTACCAACCATACCGACAACACTTTCACTGCGAACCTACAAGCAGATCAGAAAGTTTTTCAAGCATGAGCATTTTGATACCATGAAGATCTTGCCATTCTTCGCCATGGTGGACCGTCGCAAACAGCTGCACCGTCTCATTGTTGAATATCCGCCTTCTTTCATGCCGTATGTTCTCGACAGTTATATACCCTATGCCAGTGAAGTCGAGCGCATGGGCGTCAATCGTGCTCCGCTGGGTGAATTCGCAGCCCATAGCCGCGCCGCGATCTGTTACAGGTCGATGTGGGAAGAGGTCAAGGACCATCTTTTACCGGCTGCATAGCTTTCGTCAATAAATCGACATATATCCTTAATAAAAATGTAACATATGTTACGATTTGTAACATTTTCGTAATATCTCGGCTTTAGGATGGTGTCAGGTTTTTTTAAATCTTTGCCACCAATACGGAGTTAGCTTCATGAAAATAAATACAATTATCCTGTCTATGCTTGTTTCCGCCATTGTTTTGGCTGCCATCCCGGCTCAGGCGCGTACTGTCATCCAGAACAAGGGATCCGATACTCTGGTCAATGTTGCCCAGGCGTGGGCCGAGGAATACCAGAATGTCTCAACAGATGTTGCCATCGCGGTGTCCGGTGGGGGCTCGGGCACCGGCATCGCCGCGATGATCAACGGTACGGTCGACATCGCAAATGCCAGCCGCAAAATGAAAGACAAGGAAATCAAAATGGCCAGGGAGCATGGGCACAATCCGGTCGAACACGTGGTGGGGTATGATGCTCTGGCGGTTTACCTGCACCCTGACAATCCGCTCGACAAGCTTTCTCTAAGTCAGCTGGGCGAAATATACGGCCGCAAGGGCAAAGCGGAATCGTGGTCAGATCTGGGCGTTACAGTGCCTGGCTGTAAAAACAACGAAATTGTTGTCGTCAGCCGACAGAATAACTCCGGTACCTATGCCTATTTTCGAAAAGCCGTGCTCGGCAAAGTCAAGTACCGTTCGGGTACGCTGGATATGCATGGATCTAAAGATGTTGTAGATCTTGTGGAAAAAACACCATGTGCCATTGGTTACAGCGGCCTTGCCTATGCCACAGACCACGTCAAACTGGCCTGTATCAGCAAGGATGGTGAAACCTGTGTAAGTCCGAATATTGCAACTGCTGTTGACCGCAGCTATCCGATTGCGCGTCCACTGTTTATGTACACCAATGGCGAGCCCGAAGGCGAAATCAAGAAATATATGGACTGGGTGATGAGCGATGTCGGTCAGTGTATTATCCACAACAAAGGATATGCCCCGGTAAAAACCGTCGAGTGTAAGTAACGAGTCTTAACCGGATACGGGCCGCAAGCATAGCAGGTTGTATCCGGATAGTTCCTGTCAGTAAAAAAATGTAGTCGGCAAACTATGCATCGTTACGATGTTGTATTTTCTAATCGAGAAAAGCAGGTTCAACTATGTCCCATTACGAACAGCGCCTGGAAAAAGACCTGGAGAAGATTCGAGGTGAAGTCAGTGACCTTGCCACCTGGGTCAGGGAGGCCGTAAAAAATTCAATCCATGCACTTCTGACAGCTAACCAGGACCTGGCAAGTGCAACCATCCTCGGTGATGGACCTATTAATCGCAAGATGCGTGAAATTGACACCCTGTGCCATCGTTTCATCGCGGTCCATCTGCCCAGTGCCGGACATCTGCGCTTGATGTCTTCGGTTATCCGCATCAATATCATACTTGAACGTATCGGTGACTACGCAGTAACCATCAGTCGAGAACTTCAGCGCATCGATGGCGCGCCTGATCCACGTCTCGCTCATGGTATCGAGCTGTTGTCCAATGAAGTCCAGTTAATGCTGAAGCAGGCGATAACATCATTCGATGAAGAAAATGCCGAACTGGCACGAGGCACCATCTCACTGTCGGGTCAGATCGACAATACTGTTTCAGGCCTTTATGAAGAGTTGCTCGACGAGCAGGCAGGCTGGCCCTTGATCGAAAGGTTTGCTGTGTTTTCTGTCTACCACCGCCTTGAGCGTATTGCTGACCAGGCCAAGAACCTGTGTGAGCAGGCGATATTTACCGTGTCAGGCGAGGGTAAGCCCAGCAAAGTCTACCAGGTTCTGTTCATCGACGAGGACAACAGCTGCCTCAGCCAGCTTGCAGAATCGGTAGCACGCAAGCATTTCCCGGAAAGCGGCATATATGTCAGTGCTGCCGGAGTGGAACCATCTCAATCCCTTGCCGATGGGCTCAGGGAATTCATGGATTCGCATGGCCTGGATATTTCAAAAGCAAAGCCCAAGGCTTTTGATATGACACCGGCAGAACTTAACAGGTTTAATATCATTGTCAGTCTTAAAGGGCCTGTCAGCACGTATATTGGCAGAATTCCTTTCCAGACAACGGCTCTGAGATGGCGGCTTTCTTCCGTGCCGGAAAGCTGTGCCTGCAGCAATGAAGATTATGAAAAGATACATCGGGAGCTGTCCGTACTGATCAAGGACATGATGATTCTGTTACGTGGTGAGGATGCTTCCTGAATGCACTCCGAAAACAGAATGTCCGATGATAGCGCCTACGACAGCCGTACCATCGACTGGTATGTTGACAAGATCATGCAAGTGCTGGTTTTTATTGGCGGTATCTCTGCAATTATATTTATTATCGGCATATTTGTTTTTATTACCATGGAAGGCATGGATTTCGTTACCAGTCGATTCGATGTCAGGGAATTCTTTACTTCTGAATACTGGTTTCCCAGCGATGAGGATGAACCGGAGTTCGGTATCCTCGCGCTGATTGCCGGTACTGCCAGCGTTACCGGCCTGGCGATGCTGGTGGCGATTCCTTTTGCTCTCGGGGCTGCAATTTATATCGGTGAATTTGCCACCGGTAAAACGCGTGAATATCTCAAGGTGCTAGTGGAGCTGCTTGCGGCGATTCCTTCAGTCGTCTGGGGTTTCATCGGGCTGTCGATTATGAACCCTCTGATCATCGATGTATTTGATGTTCCGGTCGGGCTGAATATTCTGAATGCAGGCATCATTCTGGGGTTGATGGCAGCTCCGATCATGACATCAATCGCAGAGGATGCACTGAAAGCCGTGCCTGATACCTATCGCGAGGCAGCCGAGGCGATGGGGGCAACGCGCTGGCAGGTTATTTTCAAGGTCGTACTTCCGGCTGCAAAAAACGGTTTGCTCGGTGCTGTATTGCTGGGTGTCGGACGCGGTTTCGGCGAAACCATGGCGGTACTGATGGCGACCGGCCACTCGATCAACATGCCATCAAGTATATTTGATTCAGTACGTGCACTGACGGCCACCATTGCGGCCGAACTGGGCGAGACGGCAGTCGGGTCCGAACATTATGGCGCACTGTTTACTATCGGAATATTTCTCTTTCTCATCACATTTATAATCAACCTTTCGGCTGATTTGATCGTACGTGGTATTCGTAAAGTTTAAGCTCGAGTTTGGATATGTTTGAAATTTCAGAACTGAATAAACGTAACAGAAAAACACAGAAGCTGTTTCAGATGCTGTTCATGGTGATGACGCTTTTATTGATACTGCCCGTATTGATTATTCTCGGTACACTGATATACAAGGGTGGCAGCATTATCTCTGTGGATTTCCTCTTTACTCAACCAACAGATGGCATGACAGCGGGTGGTATATTCCCTGCGTTATTCGGTACTGTATGGCTGGTCGCAGTGGCTTTGCTCGCATCAGTGCCGATTGGTGTTGCGGCTGCTATATACCTGAGTGAATATGCACCGGACAACTGGCTGACTCGGATGATTAACCTGGCCATCATTAACCTTGCAGGGGTGCCGTCTATTGTTCATGCCTTGTTCGGTGTCGGCGCTTTCGTTATTTTCTTTGGTTTCGGTACCAGCATACTTGCAGCCAGTCTTACCCTTGCCATCATGACATTGCCTGTCGTTATCGTGGCCAGCAAGGAATCATTACAATCTGTACCCAAGGCATTTCGTGAAGCATGCTGGAACATGGGTGCAACACGCTGGCAAACCATACGCCGCGTCGTCTTGCCCAATGCGGTCAGCGGCATTCTGACCGGCGTTATTCTTGAGGTATCCCGTACAACAGGCGAAACTGCGCCAATCATGTTTACCGGAGCTGCATTCTTTCTACCATATCTACCACAGGGTGTGTTTGACCAGACGATGGCGCTATCACTGCACCTGTTCGTGGTATCTACACAGGTACCGGGTATCCCTGAGGAGCTTCCCTACGGTGTAGCACTGGTTCTTATCGGCATGGTGTTATTAATGAACAGCCTGTCGATTGCATTTCGGATGTATTTACGCGGTAAAAAGAAATGGTAAACGGTATCGAAGCTGCCAGCCAGGAAATGTCACAGCCGCTGAAATTGGATATCAGGAGCCTGTCCATTTACTATGGCAATATGCCAGCGTTGCAGAATGTAAGTCTGGATGTCAGGGAACATGAAATATTCGGCATTATTGGACCGGCCAACTCTGGTAAAACATCTTTTTTGAAAGCGATCAACCGGATGGACATGTTTACATCCGGTATGAATGTACAGGGCGATATCTTCTTCAACGGTATTGATATCCAGAAAACTCGTAACATCTATGCCTTGCGTAAACGCATCGGCGTGGTATTTCCGTTGCCTGTAGGTTTGCCACTGACAATTTACGAAAACGTGGCTCTTGCACCAAGACTCTCCGGCATCAAGGTAAAAGCAGAACTGGATATCATTGTTGAGCGCTGTCTCACCCGGGCGGCATTATGGGATGAGGTAAAGGACCGTCTTGATTCACTCGGCAGCCTGCTTTCTGGCGGGCAGCAGCAACGTTTGACGATTGCACGGGCGCTATCTCAGGAGCCGGATGTATTGATGCTTGATGAGTTCTCGATAGCGGTAGATCCGGTAACAACGATGCGAATCGAGGATGTATTGAAAGAACTCAAATCTGAAATGACGATTATTCTGGTAACCAACCTGGTGCAGCAGGCCAGGAGACTGGCCGACAGAACAGCATTTTTTCTTGAAGGTGAGTGTGTCGAGATAGGGGCAACTGAAGATCTATTTACCGGCAATGTAAAACAGCGCAAAACCCTAGAGTATATCGAAGGCAAATTTGGTTAATCGAATATGAACATGACTGCGGCAAGCGCGACTACCCGGCCTGACTTTGCCATACATACCAGGGATCTAAATCTCTGGTACGGCACTTTTCAGGCATTGTTCGACGTCAACCTTGACATCAGACAGGGTATCATCACCTCAATGATCGGGCCTTCCGGCTGTGGTAAAAGCACCTTCCTTCGCAGTGTCAATCGTATTAATGAAAGGCTTGGATATGTGCGCACAGAGGGTCTTATAGAAGTACAGGGACAAAATATCTATGCTGAAAATGTTGAGCTCGTGCAGGTCCGGAAGCAGATAGGCATGGTTTTCCAGCGGCCTAATCCACTGCCGATATCAATCAGGGACAACATAATTTTTGCGCACAAACTTCACACGGGGGGCAAAAAACCCAGTATTAGTGAACAGGACGATATTATCGAAGCGGCCTTGCGCAAGGTTTTGTTATGGAACCAGGTGAAGGACCGGCTTAACAGCAAGGCCACTGAACTTTCTCTGGAGGAGCAGCAAAAACTCTGTATTGCGCGTTTGCTGCCTGTCAAGCCCAATGTGTTATTGATGGACGAACCCTGTTCTGCACTGGATCCGAAAGGCACAGAAGCGGTTGAGGAGTTGATTTGGGATTTGCGCGGAGAATATACCATACTGATAGTGACACACAATATGGCACAGGCAAGGCGTGCCAGTGAAGAGTGTATATTCATGCTCATGGGCAGAGTGATCGAACATGACGCCACTGAAAAGATGTTTGTCACTCCTGGGCACAGGGAAACGGCAGATTACATAGAGGGCAGATACGGCTAATCGCCTGTTTCACCATTCACTGGAGGCTGAAAGCGGTACAATGGTACTTCCACGATGCCGCTTTTGACAAAGCCGGAAGGCCTGCCCAGCTCGTTATAGCGGACACAAACCCCTTTTTCGATAGTGAAGTCTCCGATGTATAGGTGGCCGATACGTCGCTTCAGGTTACTGGGATAATCAAGTTCCAGAAAATGACTGATCAAGCCGCGGATAACACCGGCATGTACGACAACAAGCAGTGTCTTGTCAGGGTATTTGTCTGACAGGGCTTTCATAAAAGCCACACTGCGTTTCTGCATCTCGCTGAAGCTTTCACCATCAGGATACACCAAATCCGGGTCTTCTTTATGCCTGGGAATGTGCTTTTCTACCCATTTCTTGTCTTTGTTATACAACTTGCCATAGTTGACTTCCCTCAGTGCAGGAGAAGAATAAATATTCCTGATGCCAAAGCTGTCTGCATAAAATTTGCCGGTATTGATCGCCCGCGCAAGCGTGCTCGTATAGATATGGTCAATGGTGATATGTGAACCCAGTAAAATTTCATCGACTTTATTAAGATCATCCTGCCAGCTCTCGGCCGGAGGCGCATCGCCCCAACCCAGAATCTGGTCAGATTCATTGCTGGTGGTTTTGTAGTGCCGGACAACGATAGCGCGCATTGTAACTGGGTAAGGGTTATGAGGATAAATGCAAAGCTTTACTGGCTTCCCCAGCTTTTAATATTACCTTTTAATGCTAATTCCATTTGTTCACACAATGTTTTAATCACTTTGACACGCGCATAGCGTTTATCATTGCCTTCGATGAGAGTCCACGGGGCTGCCGTGGTGCTTGTGCGCTCAACGATATCATTGACTGCATGCTCGTATTCATCCCATTTTTCACGATTTCGCCAGTCTTCCTCGGTTAACTTCCACTGTTTGTGAGGAGTTGTTTCCCGTTCCTTGAAGCGATTGAGTTGCTCATCCTTGGTGACATGAATCCAGTATTTCATCAGCAATATACCGCTGTCTGTGAGCATTTCCTCAAAAGAATTGATTTCCGAGTAAGCGCGTCGCCATTCATCTTCCTGAGCAAAACCTTCAATGCGTTCAACAAGCACACGACCATACCAGCTACGATCAAAAATTGTTATCTTTCCGGCCCTGGACAAATGACGCCAGAAACGCCATAGATAATGGTGAGCACGTTCTTCGTCGGTTGGTGCTGCGATCGGAAAAACCTGGAAATGCCTGGCGTCGAGCGCAGCTGTTACTCGTCTTATAGCGCCGCCTTTGCCGGCTGCATCGGGGCCTTCAAATACGAGTATCGTCGACATCCCTTTCTTTAATGCATTTCTGTGCAGCTGGTTCAGCCTGGCCTGGTAAGACTGTAATTGCTGCCTGTATTCTTTTTTCGGCAAAGACAGTGACATATCCATCACGTCCAGGACAGTTGTTGTTTTTAATTCCTGTTGCGTGTCAATATCACGCGACTTGTCAGCTTCAACTGTTGTTGAGGCTTCATCGTTGCTGATGTTGTTCTCGACCCTGTCAAGACGTTTATTAATCTCGTCGCGAATAATTGTACCAACTGTCAAACTTCTGAAATTGTGATCGGCGCCTTCGACAATGCACCAGGGTGAGGTGCCGGTACTGGTGTGCATGATCACGCGCTCCGCGGCCTCTTCGAATTGCTCGTATAATCGCCAGTTGTCCCAGTCGAGTTCGCTGACACGCCAGCTGGTCAGTTCATTTTTTTCCAGTTGGCGAAAACGTTTTTTCTGTGCTTTTTTACTCAGGTGCATCCAGAATTTGAGAATCAGCGCGCCATCGTCAGACAATGCTTTCTCAAAACTGACAATACGTTCGAGCAGGTTATTGAATTCGATTTCGTCGATACGTTTGTGTACACGATCAAGGACAGGTCTTGAATACCATGAACTGAGAAACATGCCTATTTTCCCTTTTGCCGGTAAATCTCTCCAGAAGCGCCAGAACTCGGGGCGTTCTCTTTCTTCATCGGATGGCGTGTCATAGGCGCGCGTAACCAGCCAGCGTGGATCCATCCATGCGTTGAGCAGATTGACGGTTTCACCCTTGCCGGCCCCGTCAACGCCGGCAAAAACGATAATAACGGGACAGCTTTTCTGTTTCAGCAGTCTTTGCTGTGCTTCCAGCAGCTCTCTTCTGAGGACCGGCTCTTTTTGCTTGAATTCGGCTTTAGGAATACTTTGTCCAAGCTCTGCAGTTCTGAACATCATGTCTTAACATTCTCCGCTTCAGTCAGCATTAGCCGGAATGCAATAATAACTAATCTATATGGCTATAATAGAGGATAAAATTGATGTATAAAAGTAACTAGTCCTGAAAAAATTGAGTTATGTCAAAAGTTCTTGTTGAAAACCCGGAAGATCAAAATCATTCGCCTTTTCTACGGGGGATACTTACACGCTCCCTGCAGAAGTCGGGGCTTACTTTCAATCAGGCACATGAGATTGCCAATACCATACGGCATGAAATAGATGACAAGCCCCTGGTTACCACGCTGGACCTGGAACGTCTGGTCATCAAGCATCTGAAAAAAGCTAAAGCCGAGCATGCTGTATCACTCTATGAAAACAGAAATATGCCATACATGCTCCAGGTTGAAACCGATGACGGACAATATGCTGCATTTTCACCATCCAGATACAGGGTGGATCTTGAAACTATCGGCCTCAATTCTGAAGAAGCGCTGCAGATAGTTGATGAGGTCAGCGCACACCTGTTGCGTAGAAACAAACCGGATGTATCCTCAAAATACATTGAAAGAATAACATATCGTATCTTACGCAAGTCAGCAGATCTGGGGAAAAATGTTGCCTACCGCTGGCTTGTATGGCGTGATTTCATACGTAGTGGCAGGCCCATAGTGTTTTTAATCGGTGGTACAGCCGGCTGCGGTAAAAGTACGATTGCAACAAGTATCGCAAGCAAACTTGAAATCGCCCGCATGCAGTCCACTGATATGCTCAGGGAAGTCATGCGCACATTCATACCCAGGGAAAATGAACCTATATTGCATAAATCATCTTACTCTGCCTGGCAGGAATTGCCGGAAGACACAGAGGAGATGGAAGACAAGGACCAGCGCATTTACCGTGGATACTGCAAACAGGCGGAAATCCTGTCTGCTGCAATAAAGGCAGTTATCCAGAGGGCTCTACATGAGCGTGTTTCAGTCATTGTCGAAGGCGTTCATTTTCATCCCTCGATAATCAAGAAGATCATCGATCCCGGTGATGCACTGGTGGTGCCGGTCATGCTTGCCGTGCTGAAGAGAAAAGCACTGGAATCACGCATCAAGGGCAGAAGTACCAAAGTGCCGCAAAGGCGTGCCAGGCGTTACCTGGAGCACTTTGAAAGTATATGGAAACTGCAGACCTTTCTGTTGTCCGAAGCCGATGCAGCTGATGTGCCTATCATCAGTAATTTGGACAGAGAAGACGTTTTCAGGGAAATAATGCTTCATACCATTGACCGGCTGGCAGAAGATTTTGATAAAAAGCCCGATCAGGTGTTCAACTGAGTGATCAGGCCGCTCACGCATCACTCTGATACCGGTCGTTTTCGACCCTCTAAGGATACGGTAGCCAAACTGATAGCTGGTCTTGTGCCGCTGTTTTTCATTAACTCTGCTTTTGCAGCAGAAGCGGCACCGCAGGAAGTCGACTGGCTTTACCTGACCATGGCATTGTTTGGTGGTCTGGCGATGTTTCTTTACGGCATGGAACAGATGTCAGATGGCCTGCAGTCAGCTGCAGGCGACAAACTCAAGTCAGTACTGGCTGGTCTTACCAGGAACCGTTTCATGGGCGCTGTTACCGGTGCATTCGTGACCGCGGTTTTGAATTCATCTTCGGTAACAACGGTTCTGGTTGTTGGCTTTATTTCAGCCGGCTTTATGACACTGACCCAGTCGGTTGGCATTATCATGGGTGCAAATATTGGCAGTACCTTTACTGCGCAAATTGTTGCCTTCAACGTAACCCGGTATGCATTGTTGCTGGTGGCTATTGGCTTCTTCATGCTATTTACCGCAAAACACGAGCGTAGCCGTCATTACGGCAGCATGGTGATGGGGCTGGGGCTGATATTCTATGGTATGGGTGTAATGGGTGAGGCCATGAACCCGATGCGTACTTATGAGCCTTTTCTGAATCTCATGGTAATGATGGAAAACCCTGTGCTGGGCATTCTTGTCGGCGCTGTGTTTACCGGGCTTGTGCAGTCATCGGCTGCAACGACGGGTATTGCCATCGTCATGGCAACTGAAGGGCTCATCTCTTTACCTGCAGGCATAGCCCTGTCTTTCGGTGCAAATATCGGCACATGTGTCACAGCCGTACTGGCTGCGATCGGCAAGCCACCCGAAGCGATCAGGGCTGCGGTGGTGCATGTTTCCTTCAATATTGCCGGCGTCTTTCTCTGGTTCATGTTTATCCCGCAACTGGCGGAATTCATTGTCTATATCTCGCCGTCGTCACCTGACCTT
>JASFVM010000023.1:0-16044 GCA_050049835.1 Gammaproteobacteria bacterium | reverse complement strand
CGCTTCGATATCAGCGCTGAAGTAGTCGCCGGTTAATGTTTGCTTCAGCTGATCCCTGATGTCTTCCTGTGACAGGTGAACAAACGCACCTTCAATTTGCACCTTGTCGATTGGCATGACCTCGTCAGGAATGTACTTTGTCAGCTGCCAACCACCAGCCACCAGGGCGATCAGTACCAGTGGCCCGTACCAGCGACGGTATTCCATTGTTGTTTTTCGCGTTTGCTGCTTACGCCTGGCGTTCATAACTGCTTCCCAGTATTTCCATGACCAGTTCGTTAAAATCAATCCCCGCCTGCTTTGCAGCCATCGGGACAAGGCTGTGACTGGTCATGCCCGGTACCGTATTGGCCTCGATAAGCCAGGGCCGCTCATCGCTATCGAGCATGAAATCAATCCGGCCCCAGCCACTCGCTCCAATCGCGTCAAAGGCATTGAGCATGATCAAGCCCAGCTCCTGCTCTTTGGCTTCGGCAAGGCCACAGGGGCAAATGTAACGTGTATCGTTCGACTCATACTTTGCTACATAGTCATAAAACTTCCTGTCTGTTTCCAGACGAATCATCGGCAATACCTTGTGGTTAAGGATTGCAGCGGTATATTCAGCACCGGTTATCCATTTTTCAGCGATGATCGCACCGTTACTCTCACGTGCAAGATTGAATGCCGGCAGCATTTCATCCTCTTTTTCAACCTTGCTCATACCGATACTGGAGCCTTCAAGAGCGGGCTTGATAATCAATGGCAACCCGAGCTGCTGCAATGCCTGCGCGCAATCCTGCTCGGACCCGACAACCATGTAATCCGGTGTTGGATATCCTTCAGCCGCCCATACCTGTTTGCAACGTAACTTGTCCATTGCCAGCGCAGATCCGAGTATTCCTGATCCGGTATAAGGCAGACCCATTACTTCCAGCAACCCTTGCATGGCACCATCTTCGCCACCACTTCCATGCAGCATGACCAGGACACGGTCGTACTTGCCTGCTGCGAGCACCGAGGCAATATCACGACCCACATCAACACCATGGGCATCCACCTTGTTTTGCTGCAGTGCCGATAACACAGCATTGCCACTCAGCAACGAAATCTCCCGTTCGGCCGACCAGCCGCCCATCAGGACTGCGACCTTGCCGAAATCGTTATCACGCAGATGATTCATGCCGCGTCTCCAACAATTTTCACCTCGGTATGCAACTCGACACCCTGTTGTTCCAGTACGGTTTTCTGTACATGCTTGATCAGTGCTTCAATATCTTCAGCACTGGCATTGTTGTCATTAATAATGAAATTTGCGTGTTTGTCTGAAACGACTGCGCCGCCGATACGACAGCCTTTCAAGCCACAAGCCTCGATCAGGCGCGCTGCATGATCATTTTCGGGATTGGTAAACACAGAACCGCAACTGGCTGTGCCCATCGGTTGTGTTTCAGCGCGCTTCGCAAGCAGCTGCTTTATGTCCTGGGCGGCTTTACTGCTGTCACCCTGTTCAAACTGGAATATCGCTGCAGTAAACCATTCATCAGCCGGCCCTTTGACACTGCGATAGCCAATCTCGTACTCATCTGCATTACGTTTGTGTCTCTGCCCTTTTCGGTCGATGGTTTCAACACTGACAACGTGCTGCCATGTTTCTCCACCAAAAGCACCTGCATTCATTGCAAGCGCACCACCGACCAGGCCCGGAATCCCGGCGAAGAATCCTGCTCCGACCAGATTTTCCTTTGCGCAAAAGCGCGCCAGCTTCGATCCAGTGACACCTGCACCAGCATAAACCTGATTGTTATCGAGCCGCTTCAGCTCGTTCAGAACACGCTGCAGCGCAATAACTGTACCGTTAAAGCCGGCATCACGTACCAGCGTGTTACTGCCCAGGCCGATCCACAGAATTTTTTCGTCTGCTGGCAGCGACGCCAGCATGTTCGACAGGTCATCTAAATCTGCAGGTACGAAATAGCATTTCGCTTTGCCGCCTGCGCGCCAGCTGAGATGACGTGACATAGGCTCGTCATAACGAAGCTCTCCCCTGATTTGTGCCATTGTCATGATGCTCGCAGCCTCCATATCATGACGCCTCCTGCAACTTCTGCGGCAGCTCGGATGCGACCCGGCCGATACTGCCGGCACCGAGTGTCAGCAGTACATCCCCGTCCTGCAGGATTGAAACCAGCTCTTTTTCCACTTCTTCGATATCTTCGACAAAGATGGGGTTAACCTTGCCGCGCTGACGTATAGCCGCACACAGTGAGCGTGAATCAGCACCGGTAACGGGTGACTCGCCTGCTGCATATACTTCGGAGATCAACAGGATATCGACATCGGCCAGCACCGAGGTAAAGTCCTCGAACAGGTCATGTGTACGGCTGTAACGATGAGGCTGAAAAACCACGACGAGGCGCCTTTTCGGCCAGCTGCTGCGAACCGCCTGCAGGGTGGCTGCAACCTCGGTTGGATGATGACCGTAATCATCCACCATTGTTATTCTGCCTGCAGGCATGTCGATGTCGCCATACATCTGCATGCGTCTGCCGATGCCGGCGAAATTCTTCAACGCTTTCTTTATCGCTTCTTTATCAACGCCCAGTTCGTAGGCCACAGCAATCGCTGCGAGTGCGTTAAGGATATTATGGCGGCCGGGAAGATTGAGCGTGATATGTAACGGGGCATCATTATCAGGGAGCATGACATCAAAAGCACTCTGCAAACCCTTGGTGCTGATATTGGATGCACAGATATCAGCATCCTGCTCGATGCCGTAACGAATCACCGGACGCGTGATTTGCGGCAGCAACTTGCGTGCGTTTTCATCATCAACACAAACAATTGCCAGACCATAGAAAGGCAGGTGATGAAGAAATTCAATAAAAGCACTGCGCAAATGATCAAAATCGCCGCCATAGGTCGACAGATGGTCTGCATCAACGTTGGTCACTACCGCCAGCATGGGCTGCAGAAAGAGAAACGAAGCGTCACTTTCATCGGCTTCCGCAACCAGGTATTGTCCACTACCGAGTTTTGCATTGCTGGCAGAGCTGTTGAGCTTGCCACCGATAACATAGGTCGGGTCAAGCCCGCCTTCTGCGAGTACACTGGCTATCAGCGATGTGGTGGTCGTTTTGCCATGAGTACCGGCAACGGCAATACCGTTACTGAATCGCATCAGTTCAGCCAGCATTTCTGCTCGTGGAACAACAGGTATCATACGAGCACGTGCCACCCGGATCTCAGGGTTGTTTGCCGGTATGGCGCTTGAAGTAACCACAACATCAACATCACTTACGTTTTCTGCTGCATGATCTTTGAATATCTTGATGCCCGCGGCTTTCAGTTTCTCGGTTACAGCGCCTTCAGTTAAATCAGAGCCGCTGACCTCATAGCCGATGGTATTCATGACCTCGGCAATACCACTCATGCCGACGCCACCAACGCCGACAAAGTGCACTTTGCGTACGCGCTGCATGAATGGTGACAGGCTCGCATGATCAGTAATCATGTCAAACCTCCCGCCTGCATGCATAAGTCCGCAACCTCGTTAGCTGCTTTCGGTTTGGCCATGTTACGGGCTGCTGTCGCCATCCTGATCAGGGTATCGCGCTCAAGTGTCAAACGGCTGACTGTATCGCTTAACCATGCGCTGCTGAGCTCATGCTGCTGCATCAGGATAGCAGCGCCTGCCTTGACCAGGTATTCCGCATTCGCAGTCTGATGATCATCTACTGCATGAGGATAAGGAATCAGTATCGAAGCCACGCCTGCGGCCGCAAGCTCAAAAACCGTCATTGCCCCGGCACGGCATATAACAAGGTCGGCCCAGCCATAGACTTCAGCCATGTCATCAATAAAAGCCTCTATCCGCGCTTCAACGCCGCACTGTTGATAACATTCACGTGTTGTTTCCAGGTTTGAAAGTCCTGTTTGATGCAGTATTTCCGGCCTCGCCCCTGCAGCCATACGGCTGATCGCCTCCGGAACAACTTCATTCAGCCTGACCGCACCGAGGCTGCCGCCGATGACCAGCACCCGCAATGCGCCCGTGTGCCCCCCGATCCGCAACTTCGGGTCAGACAGCTGCTGGATTTCCTTGCGTACCGGATTCCCCACGGTCATTGCACGCTTGCTGAAGGTGTTCGGAAAGGCCTGCAGCACATTACCGGCAAGGAGCGCGAGTATGCGGTTGGTCAGACCGGCAACTGCGTTCTGCTCATGGATGACCAGCGGCCGGCGCATTAACCATGCCATCAGGCCGCCAGGACCTGAAGCAAATCCACCCATACCCAGCACTGCACAGGGTTGTCTTTGCCACAGGACGCGGCATGCCTGCGCACAGGCCAGGAACAACCGGAAAGGCGCGAGCAACAGGGTGGCTGCATTCTTGCCTCTCAGGCCGGTAATACTCAACCATTCAATTTGATAACCGGCCTGCCCGACGACGCGTGCTTCGATACCGTTACGTGTACCCAGCCACACTATCGGTACACCGCGTGAACGCAACTCATCTGCAACCGCAAGCGCCGGGAACACATGACCGCCGGTACCGCCTGCCATTATCAGTATCGGCCTGACCGCCATCATGAGACAGCCCTCCGCTTGCGTGTAGGCGCTGACGTAGAACGTTTGCGATTATTGCGGCTCACTGCCTGTTTTTCATAAATCCCGCATTCATAATGAATACGTAACAGCAGACCAATCGCCATGCAGCAAACAATCAAGCTGCTGCCGCCATAACTCATTAGCGGCAAAGTCAGCCCCTTTGTCGGCAGCATACCCATATTCACACCCATATTGATCACTGCCTGCATGGCCAGCCAGATGCCAATGCCGTATGCAATGTAGGCCGCGAAACGATTACCGCTTTTTTCGGCCTGTAACGCGATGCGCACCGCCCGGTAGAACAATAGCGAATACAATGCAATGATCATGCAGACACCAACAAAACCCAGCTCTTCCGATAACACTGCAAACAGAAAATCGGTGTGCGACTCGGGCAGGTAGAACAACTTTTGCACACTGCCGCCAAGCCCGGTACCAAACCAGCCACCGGTACCGATGGCGATCAATGACTGCGTCAACTGGAAACCGCTATCGAAAGGATCTGCCCACGGATTCAGGAAAGACGTCAGGCGTTCCATGCGATAGGGTGATGACACTACAAGCAATACAGCTGCAGCACCGAACAAGGTCAGGAAAGAAATAAACTGGATGAAACGGACACCACCGAGATACATCATTCCCAATACCGTACCGATGATCACAACCGTGGCACCGAAATCAGGCTCCAGCAATAACAGCAGGGCGGCAAGACCCACCATAAACATCGGCTTGATAAAGCCCCACAATGAAGTCCTGACTGCCTCTCCATGACGGACGAGATAACCGGCAATATAGATAATAAGAAACAGCTTCACTGCTTCGGAAACCTGCAGGTTGAATATTCCCAGCGATATCCAGCGAGTACTGCCGTTCACTTCTTTTCCCACACCAGGCAATAACACGAGTGTCAGCAGGAACAGGGAAAAACCCAGCAGAGCCATACCTGATTTTTCCCATTGCACCAGTCTTATCTGATAAACAAACCAGGCGGCTATCACTCCGATCACAATAAATATCGCCTGGCGTTGCAAATAATAAAAAGGCGAAGAGAGATTTCTGTCGGCGACACTGATCGAAGCCGAGGTGACCATCACCAGACCGATCGCCAGCAAAGCCAGACTGGTAACCAGTAATACCGAATCAACCTTGTCCAGCTGATCTTCAGTCATACGTTTTAATGCCGGGAGGGCACCCGCTATATTCATACTGATAGTCATGAACGCAACTCCCTGACCGCCCGCATGAATACCTCACCCCGATGGGCGAACCCCTTGAACATATCGAAACTTGCACAGGCAGGCGAAAGCAGCACATTGTCGCCCTGCTGTGCAAGCTCGGCAGCAAGATGAACCGCCTGTTCCAGGTCAGCAGCAAATTCAATCGGCACAATTCTGTTCAGCACCTGCGCGATTTCTTCCGCATCTTCACCGAACAGCACAACTGCACGTAAGCGTTGTTCGGCAATTTCGCGCAGCGGCGAAAAATCGGCGCCTTTGCCCTGGCCGCCAGCAATCAACACATGCTTGCCCGGCAAGCCTTCAATCGCAGCCAGAGTTGCACCAACGTTTGTACCCTTGGAATCATTGAACCAGTTAACGCCGTTGATTTCCGCGACCCACTGCGTACGGTGTTCCAGTCCCGGAAATTCTTTCAACGCAGCAAGCATCGCCTTCATCGGCAGGCCCAGGCTTGATCCCAATGCAAGTGCAGCCAGCGCATTCGCACAGTTATGTTGCCCGCGAATCTTCAGCTCCGCCGTATCTAATAATATCTTGTCTGCTGTACATAAATACTGCACGCCGTCTTTTTCACACAAGCCGAAATCACCAGTGCCCGGCTTACCCAATGTAAAACCGATACTACCCTGCTGGTGCGGCAGCATTCTTCTGACATAAGAATCATCACGATTGATGATCGCCAGTGCAGCATTTTCATAAACAACCTGCTTGCACATGGCATAGGCATTGATGTCAACATACCGGTCCATGTGGTCGGCACTGACATTCAGCACCACGGCAGCAGCCATAGGCAGGTGCTGAAGTGTTTCAAGCTGGAAGCTGGAAAGCTCGAGCACATACAGGTCTTTCGAGTCTTTCAGCAGATCAAGTACCGGCAAACCAATATTGCCGCCCGCAGCAGCATTCAGACCCGCCTTGCTCGCCATCAATGTCAGCAATGTGGTCACTGTGCTTTTGCCATTGGAACCGGTAATTGCCACAACCGGCGCATCGACCTCGTGCGCGAACAAATCGATATCACCGATAATCTCAATGCCTTTGTCGCGTGCTTGTTGCAGCGCAGGATCAGTCAGCGGGACACCGGGACTGACCACGATGCGCTGTGCTTTGACAAACAGCTTGCTGTCGAATTTACCAGTATGCAAAGGCACATCGTCGAATTCCCGTTTGAATTCATTTAACGCGGGCGGTATGTCGCGACTGTCGACAACGACCATTGAATCACCCAGCTCGTGTAAATGACGCACCACAGACAGTCCGGTCATACCGAGTCCGACGACCAGGGTATAGGTATGCACATCACTACGTTGTGTTGTCATTGCATGTGTCCTGATAACTGCCTGAAACATAGTCTCACTAACGCACCTTCAAGGAAGCCAGTCCGATTAGCACCAACACCACGGTAATGATCCAGAACCGCACTATCACTCTCGGCTCGGGCCAGCCTTTCAGTTCAAAATGATGATGTAATGGCGCCATCCTGAAGATCCGTCTACCGGTCAACTTGAATGAGCCCACCTGCAGAATCACTGATACTGTTTCCATGACGAAAACGCCACCCATAATCAGCAATACAATTTCCTGCCTGACCAGAACCGCAACCACACCCAGCGCCGCACCCAGTGCAAGCGCGCCGACATCGCCCATGAAAACCTGTGCCGGATAGGTGTTAAACCAGAGAAATCCGAGCCCGGCCCCCACCAGTGAACCGCAAAATATCGACAGCTCGCCTGCACCTGCCACGTACGGGATTCCGAGGTAGTCGGCAAAAGTCGAGTGGCCGGTCACATAGGCAAAAACACCAAGAGCACCGGCTACCATTACTGTCGGCATGATCGCAAGACCATCCAGACCATCAGTAAGGTTGACCGCATTACTTGAACCAACAATGACAAGATAGGTAAAGACTACAAAGAACCAGCCCATATCAATGACAACATCTTTGAGAAACGGCATGATCAGTGATGTTTCTATTGGTGTTTCGGCAAGCTGGTAAAGCAGGACCGCAGCCCCAAGACCGAACACAGTTTGCCAGAGATATTTTACTCTGGCAGACAAGCCCTTTGAGTTACCGTAAACCAGTTTCTTATAGTCATCGATACCGCCAATCAGCCCGAACAGCAAGGTCACGATCAAAGCCACCCATACCTGATGGTTGCCAAGATCACTCCACAGCAAGGTACTGATGGCAATGGAGATCAGGATCATCGAACCACCCATGGTTGGTGTTCCCGCCTTGGATAAATGCGTCTGCGGACCATCATCACGCACCTGCTGGCCAATTTTGTAACTCGTCAGCCTGCGTATCATCGAAGGACCAATTATCAGCGACAGCACCAGGGCGGTGATTGTTCCGAGAATGGTACGAAGAGTCAGGTACTGGAATACATTGAAACCACTATAAAACTGCTCGAGATACTCGGTTATAAACAGCAGCATCAGTGGACCTCCTGCACGCGATGCTCGTCAACCAGTGCATTGACTATTTGCTCCATGCCCATACTGCGTGAGCCTTTTACAAGTACAACCGAATGTTCTGTAATGCCCTGTTCCAGGTAATTGATCAGCTGCTGGCGATCTTCAAAAAACTTCGCGCCACTGCCAAAGGCTTCGACGGCGAACCGCGTCAGTTCACCGGTCGCAAGCAAATGCCTGATACCGAGTGCGCGCGCCTGCTCACCCGCCTTGCGATGCAGCTCTTCTTTGTCGTCACCCAGCTCAGCCATATCACCCAGAACAAGCCAGGTATCGCCCTCTGCTGCAACCAGCACCTGCATTGCCGCATGGAGCGAAACAGGGTTCGCATTGTAGGTATCATTGATAATACGCGCACCGGCAGATGTGCGAACAGTTGCCAGCCTTCCTGATACGCCACCGAACCGGTTCAGGCCGGCAATGATATCGTCAAGACCGATATCAAGCGCAACAGCAACGGATGTCGCCGCAAGCGCGTTCATTACATTGTGCTGACCGGGCACGGCCAGTCGCACTGCAGCAGTACCTGACGGCGTCTCTATCCGGATTTCATTATCACCGCTGGAATTTACGGCGGCCGCATATATATCAGCGGAATCATCACGCATGGAGAAGGTCAGCACATCGATGCCGCTACCCGGTTCTGCGCATACACTTCTCCAGTAATCGGCATAGGTATCATCGGCGTTTATTACAGCCGTACCGCCTTCAACGATGCCTGAGTAAATCTCGGCTTTGGCGCTGGCGACTTTTGCAACTGAGCCAAAGCCTTCAAGGTGCGCAGGACCGGCATTGGTGATCACCGCAACATGTGGTTGCGCAATATGTGTCAGGTAATCAATTTCGCCGGCATGATTTGCACCCATCTCGATCACAGCAAACTGATGCTGCGCCCGCAGGTTCAACAAAGTCATAGGCATGCCAATATCATTATTAAGATTGCCCTGCGTCGACAACACATGATCAGTACCTGCTGACTGCTGCAGAATATCGCGGATCATTTCCTTGACTGTTGTTTTGCCGTTACTACCTGTTATACCGACCAGCCTGCCGCTGAACTGCTGGCGCCAGGAAGCGGCCAGCGCACCCAAAGCCAGCCTGGTATCACGAACAAGAATCTGTGGTAACTGAACCGACTGCTGCTCACTGACGATGGCACCTGCCGCGCCCGCCGCACGCGCCTGCTCAACAAAAGCGTGACCATCGAAGCGCTCCCCCTTGATTGCTATATAAAGTGAGCCGCTGACAATGTCCCGCGTATCCTTGGACACGGACGTGAACATCGCATCAGCGCCGATCAGTTCGGCATGAAGCACGTTTGCCGCCTGTGACATCAGCATCATGCTGTTGCTCCTGCGTCGCCTGCGCCAAGCAGTTCATGCACAACCTTTCGATCATCAAAATCAATACAGCGGTCACCCACTATCTGGCAGGTTTCATGACCCTTGCCTGCAACCAGGATGACATCCTCAGCCGCAGCCTGAGCAATGGCCTGCGCAATGGCTTCGCGACGGTCGACCCGCATATTGACGGCAGCCGGCTGCCTGAAACCTTCAACAATCTGGCCGATGATCGTCTGCGGGTCTTCATGTCTCGGATTGTCACTTGTGACAATGACATGATCGGCTAACTGTTCGACCGCCTGCGCCATTAACGGGCGCTTATCACTATCACGGTCGCCACCACAGCCGAAAACACACCAGAGTTCACCGTCAAAATGCTGCTTCGCCGCTTCACACGCAGCAACCAGACCCTGGGGAGTATGTGCAAAATCAACGATAACCGAAGGCCTGCTTGCTGCCTCGATCAATTCCATACGACCCGTGACGGGTTTGATTGACTGCAGTCGCTGCAATGCTTCATCCAGAGAGACATGATTGAGCAGCAAGGTCGCCAGCACAGCCAGCGCATTCGCCACATTGAAACGACCCAGCAAGGGCAGTTCGAAGTACCCGGCGCCATCAGGTGTAACCACATTGATTCTGGAGCCGTGCCTTGTCGGCTTGACTGTTTGTGCATGGACAATGTGATCCGTGTAAGCTGCAAGCGGCTCAATGTCGGACAGCAGACTGTAACCGTATACCGTCAGTTGATTGCCGTATTTATCTGCGAGGATGCGGCCGAATTCATCATCGAGATTGATCACGGCTGAACGCAACCCTGCCACCCGGAACAGTTTCGACTTCGCTTCGAAGTATGCTTCCAGTGTCTTGTGGTAATCCAGATGATCCTGTGACAGGTTTGTAAATACAGCCGTGTCGAAACTGACGCCATTGACGCGGCCCTGATCGAGTCCATGGGAAGAAACTTCCATTGCCGCACAAGTGGCACCTTGACCGACCAGACCGGCAAGACTTTTTTGCACCTGGACTGCACTGGCTGTCGTCAGGCCCGTTGGCGTCAGTGCGTCGATGAGACCATTTCCCAGCGTACCGAGCACGCCACAGGGTGTAGCGGCCGTGTTCAGGCACTGAGCAAGGTAATGGCTGACCGATGTCTTGCCATCGGTGCCGGTGACACCGATGAGCTTGAGTCCACGCGATGGATGATTATAGAAACGTGCCGCAATCTCGCCGGTTTTCAACTGCAGGTCTTCCACCTGCAGACATACAGCCCTGCCGGACAGGACATTGATCAATTCTTTTTCATTGCTGCCGGCAGCGTCCCACAAGACGACTGTTGCACCGGCATCAACCGCCTGTTCGGCATAGTGCAGCCCGTGCGACATCATCCCGGACAGCGCGATGAACATATTGCCCGCATCGACCTCGCGGCTATCCTGGGTAATGCCGTTAACTGCAATAGTTGCAACTGCAGAAAGCACCGAGCTATCCACCAGCCCGTCCAGCAAGGCATCCAGGGTAACACCGGCCTGTTGTCTGACAGCCGGCATCATGTGCTCTCTCCAGTGGCTGCCGCAGCCTGCTGCTGAGAAACCCTGGTGTCACTGTCACGGGCATCAAGCACCAGTCGACCCGGTTCCACATCATCAGGCGGTACATCAAGCAGGCGCATGGCACCGGCCATGACCTTACTGAATACAGGTGCAGCAACCTGGCCACCGAAATGCTCGCCATTTCGCGGTTCGTCAATCATGACCACCATCACCAGCCTGGGATCTATCGCCGGAACCATGCCGGTAAAAATGGAAAGATAACGGTTTTCCGCATAACCTCCAGCGGTAAACTTGTGCACGGTACCGGTCTTGCCGGCTACACTGTAATTGGCGACCCGGGCCTGGCTACCGGTACCCTCTGGGCTGACAACACGCTGCATCATTTTTCTGATGGTTGCGGCAGTGTCTGCCGACATAACAGGCTCACCCCTGGGTGGATTCTCCTGCTGAATGAAACTGACCGGTTTTAAATAACCATCAGATGCAATGGCCGCATAGGCCCGTGCCAGCTGCAAAGTTGTAACCGACACGCCGTAACCGAAAGCGAGGGTTGCACGTTCAAAATCATTATTCAGCGCATTGACCGACAGGCGTCCGGTTGCTTCTCCGGGAAAACCACTGCCTGTATCGGTACCGAAACCCAGCCGCTGATACATATCCCATTGTTGTTCAGCATCGAGTGACAGCGCTATCTTGCTGATACCAACGTTACTCGATTTCATGATGACCCCGGAAACATCGAGATCACCATAATTATGGGTATCTCGAATCGTATTACCCATGACCTGCATGTAACCGGGCCCTGTTTCCACCTTGTAGTAATCACGCCAGCGGCCACTTTCGAGAGCCGCGGCAACAGTCAGCGGCTTCATCGTGGATCCCGGCTCGAATACATCAGTGACAGCGCGATTGCGTGTTGTACCCGGTCGCAGCTGACTCCTGTCATTGACGTTAAATGATGGCTGATTCACCATCGCCAGCACTTCACCCGTGTCAGCATCAAGCACAACAGCGGAGCCGGCAACGGCATTATGCTTCAGCACAGCTGCTTTCAATGTCCTGTAGGTCAGATACTGCAGCCGCTTATCGACACTCAAGCGTATCGGTTTACCGGGTTCGGATGAGCTGATACGTTTTACGTCATCAACTGCGCGTCCGAAACGGTCCCTGAGCACCTGTTTGCGCCCCGGCTCGCCCCTGAGCCATTCATCAAAAGCAAGTTCGACACCTTCCTGCCCGTTGTCATCAATATCGGCAAAACCGATAACATGGGCGGCAACTTCACCCGCCGGGTAATAGCGGCGGTACTCATCCTGCAAGGCTATGCCTTTGATATTCAGCGCCAGCACCTTGTTTGCAAGCTCGGGTGAAACGTGACGTTTCAGATACATGAACTCACGCCCCTGATAGCTGCTGATTTTTTTCTTCAGGCTTGACGGATTGATAGAAAGCAATTTTGCCAGCTGCTTCAGACTTTTCTCTTCAGCAGAAAATTCCTGCGGGTTTAACCAGATGCTGTTTACCGGGGTGCTGATCGCCAGAGGCTCACCGTTGCGATCAACAATATCACCGCGATTCGCAGGAATCGTTACATGACGCAACTGCCTTGCATCGCCCTGCTGCTCGAAAAATGCGCTATGCAAGACCTGCATATCCAGCGCACGTCCGGCCAGCACCACGACAACACAGATGAATGCAACCAGCACTGACAGGCGACGCCAGGGCATCAGCGCCTTGCCGCTTTTAATCTGGCTGCTTGTTTTCGTCATTGATTTCATGGCTTGATGAACGCCACCTGATCTGCCTCAGGAATCACCATATCCAGCCGCTCTCTGGCAATTTGCTCGATGCGCCCATGGTCTGACCAGGCACTCTGTTCAAGCTGTAAACGACCCCATTCGGTATTAAGACTGACAACCTCTTTATTCAGCTGCTGCAACTCGACAAAGAGCTGGCGCGTCTTGTGCTTGCTGTAGACCAGCCCGATAGCCGTTGCCATAACAGTAACAAACAAAATTGTCGCAACCAGCAGGATCCGCTGTCGCTCACTCATAACACTCGCTCCAGAACCCTCAAGCGCGCACTTCGCGCACGTGGATTTCTTTTTATTTCTTCTTCACCCGGCACATCCGGTTTGCCTACAAGTCGGTAGGGAACAACGTTATCTGCGTTCATCACCGGCAAACCCGCCGGTAATTTCGGTGGACTTGCAACTGTGCGCATAAATCTTTTAACAATACGGTCTTCTAGAGAATGAAAACTGATCACTACCAGTCTTCCGGCGACAGCCAGTACAGACACAGCCGCCTGCAGACCCTCTTCGAGCGCCTGCAACTCTTCATTTATATAAATTCTTATGGCCTGAAAACTGCGTGTTGCCGGATGTTTGTGTTTTTCATAACCCGGCACTGCATTTACAATAATCTCCGCCAATTGACTGGTATCCGTGATTTCCCTGTCTTTTCTGCTATCGATAATTGCCTGCGCAATACGTCGTGCCGATTTTTCCTCACCGTATTTTTTCAACACATAAACCAGGTCATGCAGGCTCACTCTGGACAGCCATTGCATTGCGCTCTCTCCTTCTGCGGGATTCATGCGCATATCCAGTGGACCTGAACGAGTAAAACTGAAACCGCGCGCCGCATCATCCAGTTGAGGTGATGACACACCAAGGTCCATAAGCACACCGTTTACTTTCTTTTCCAAGCCACGCTCTGCAACCATGTTTGCCACCTGCCTGAAGTTGCAATGAATGATTTCAACCCGTCTGTCTTTATTGAAACGCTGGCGACCGAACGATACCGCTTGCGGGTCCTGGTCAAAAGCCAGTAAGCGCCCGTCTTCATTCAAACAATCAAGAATCGCTGCTGAATGTCCTCCCCGGCCAAATGTCGCATCTACATAGATACCATCAGCCTTGATGTTGAGTGCGTTGATTGCTTCTTCTAATAAAACCGGCTGGTGCTCATGATCCGACTCCATCCGGATCAAAGCGATAAATCTTCCAGCGCAGCCGGAAGGTCATCATCACCATTCTTCACGCTCTCAACCCACATTCCCTGGCTTTCGTTCCATGTATCTTCGTCCCAGATCTCGAATTTTTTTCCCTGCCCGATGAGGACAGTTTTCTTATTCAGTCCGGCAAAATCGCGTAACATCGCAGGCAACAGGATTCTGCCCTGGCTGTCGATTTCACATTCAGTGGCATAACCAATCAGCAGGCGTTGCAGCAAGCGCGCCTGTTTGTTAAGGCTGGGCAAATTAACCAGTTTGTTTTCGATGATTTCCCACTCAGGCAACGGGTAAACGAGCAAGCAATGATCACGATCAACCGTAATGACGATGCGACCGCCGCAGATCTCGAGCAAACGCTCGCGGTAGCGGGATGGCATTGCCATCCTGCCTTTGGCATCAAGCGTAAGATTATTGATCCCCCGAAAATTCATCCTCTGGCCTTTTCCCACAAAAATCCACTTTTCTCCACATACCCACACTATAGGTATCCATTCCCCACACTGTCAAGTGTTTTAGGGCCTAAATTTGTAAGAAAAATGCCTTATCTCACAGCAACTTAGCTATGAAATTGAAGAACAGGCAACAAGGGGTTTTTTCGACCATTTTAAATCATCAGCTTGCTCATAAAAGCTAACAATCTACTTTAAGTTTGATGGCTATACGAAGTGCGAATTAATTTGCCAGGACCCCTGTTCGGGTCTATTTTTTCGAGGCGATGGTATTGGAGGGAGTCGGCCGATAAGCCGGGTTCTGTCATTGAGCAGTCATTCATCTGGGATGCCTGTCACCAGGCACCTCGTGCAACCTACCCGGGAACAGTGCGGACCACACCTGTGTTCCCCTATTTGGTCTTGCTCCGGATGGGGTTTACCCTGCCGTGCCTGTTACCAGGCACGCGGTGCGCTCTTACCGCACCATTTCACCCTTACCCTGCAACAGGGCGGTATATTTTCTGTGGCACTTTCCGTAGGCTCACACCCCCCAGGTGTTACCTGGCATCCTGTCCTGCGGAGCCCGGACTTTCCTCCCCAGTCGGATATGAATACCCTTCTGGAGCGACTGCCTGGCCAACTCCCGTAGCCAATATAACAGATATGGGCGCGGCATTGCCGGATATTGAAGCACTGTCAAAACATGACCGGAACCTGCTAGTAAAGCAGCCTGTGAACGGTAACTTCATTCGATGTGCGCCGCAACAAGCGGCCCACGGTGCGATTGAGAAAATGATGCCGCGGCAGGAATGGCAACGCACTGCGCCGACGGGAGTCGAGCAGTTGACAGGCACGCACCAGCTGCTGATGCCGGGAATCCACCCTGCAGCCACGCATGACCGCATCAACAGCACGTTCCCTGTTCTCGATATGCCATTCAGCACAGGCCAGGTTAAGGAAAACATCACCATCCGCAGCTTCTGAACTCGCCGCATCACGACAGATCAACAGGCCATTCAGGTCAGCTGTCAACACCTGGGCAAGGCCGAGATACGAGGCAACCCTGCTATATGATAGATGTTGCTCTTCTATGGACTTCAATGCTTCTTTGAACTCGCGCACTGCAGCCTTGTAATCCCCTGCCCGCAAAGCATCAGAGCCCTTGTTGAATGATTCGGTGTTCATTATTCAAATTTACTTCTGTGGCAGCGATTAAGCAAGCTGAGCGGCATCAACAGAAATTTTGCATTGACACGAACATCTGCTTGGCTATTTAATCAACTCCCCGAATGACTTCATGATACCCCATGCCCTGGATCCAGGTTTCAGTAACCGCCAACGATAACAACTATCAGCTGGTCGAAGACACCCTGCTTACCCTGGGTGCGCAGTCGGT
>JASFVM010000212.1:0-5011 GCA_050049835.1 Gammaproteobacteria bacterium | reverse complement strand
ACTGAAAGTATTCGGTTACGATGACTCTCATCCAGTTCTGCTGCAAGGTCATCATAGAGAAGAATACAGTGCTTTGACGCAGAATGTGTAAAGTGCTGTACCTGGGCAAGTTTCAGTATAGCCACCAGAACTTTTTGCTGGCCTCTTGATATACCGGTCTGCGCAGACTTCCCATTAATATGAATAGACAGTTCGGCTCTATGCGGTCCGGCATGCGTCAGGCCGCGCCTGACGTCACGCTCAAGATTTTGCTGAAGAACAGATGCCAACTCCTGGTCCTGTTTCCACCCTCTCTTGTAGTCAAGCTTAACTTCCTGATTGGCAAAAAAGCTCTTTAACAAATCATCAAGATAGGGATGAAGTTCTTTCATATAAGCAGATCGACGTCTATCGATCTGCTGTGCCGCCTGTTCCAGCTCTCTGTCCCACAACCGACAGAATGACGGCTTCTGCCCTGACCTCAAGGCCGCGTTCCTCTGTGACAGCGCTTTTTTGTAACGTTGCCAGGCCTCAAAGAAGCCGTGTTCCACGTGGAACACACCCCAATCGATATAAGCCCTTCTCTCTGATGGGCTGCCAGTGATAAGGCGATAGCTGTCCGGGTGGATAGCTAGAACAGGAAATATCGCGGTTATATCAGCAACACGCTGGACGGTTTTCTGGTTGGCGCGTACTTCCAGTGTTTCCTTGCTCCGGGTTATTCCAATAGGGATCTGGTTATTATTCAGATCCTTTGCTTTAGCGATAAGCTGTAACCTGCTGGCATTGGTGTTGATCAAATCAGAAAGATAAGGCGTTCTGAATGAGCGCAAATGACTCAGATAGTATATAGATTCCAGGATACTTGTCTTACCTGATGCGTTTTCGCCAGTAATCAGGTTAACCCCGGGGGAAGGCATAAATTCGACAGCTACAAGATTGCGAAAATCACGAATCTTTAGATGCGATAGCTGCATGAAAGTCGAGCTGAAAGAAAAAGAATAAGGTAGAGAACTACCTGCGTAAAAAGGCTACAACCGCATTGGCATGATGACATATTTGCAATCAGGATGTTCCGGGTATGTCATCAGGCAGCTACTGTTTGAATCACGTAAAGCAGCCTTGACTGTGCTGGAGTCTGATACATTCAAAACATCAAGCATATAGTTGACGTTAAATCCGATTTCCAGCGAATCGCCTTTGTAATCGATTTCCACTTCTACATCAGCCTCTTCCTGGTCGGGATTTTGCGCCTGCAACTGTAACACATCATTTTCTATAATCAGTCGAATGCCACGGTATTTTTCATTGGAAAGAATTGAAGCCCTGACCAGTGCCTGACGCAGGCTTTCTCTGTCAGCTGTTATCACATTTTTACCATCGTCGGGAATAACACGGTTGTAATCTGGAAAACGTCCATCAATCAGTTTTGAGGTAAACCTGATATCGCCCAGCTCTGCCCGAATATGGTTGCTGCCAAGTAGTATTTTGATCGCTTGATCACTGTCATCCACTAGCCTGACAAGTTCCTGGATACCTTTTCTGGGTACAATAACCTGCTTGATTTCGGCAAGATCACAATCAGCCTGTTTTTCACAATAAGCCAGGCGATGGCCATCAGTTGCAACTGCTCGCAGAAGACCGGAACTGACTTCAAGCAGCAAACCATTAAGATAATAACGCACATCCTGTAAAGCCATTGCGAAGGCGGTTTTATCGATTAATTCTTTCAGTGTCTTCTGCGGCAAGTCGAACTCAGCAACCGTGTTTATGCTTTCAAGCGCAGGAAAGTCATCTGCCGGCAGTGTGGATAATGAGAATCGACTACGCCCTGATTTGATCAAAGCTTTATCAGTATCTACTGTAATGCTGATATTTGATTCTTCCGGCAGGGCTTTGCATATATCGAGTAGTTTTCTTGCGGGCAACGTTGTTTCGCCGGCCTCATCTGCAACCATACCCAGTGTAGTGACCAGTTCGATTTCCAGGTCCGTAGCCGTCAGGGATATTTTTTCGTTATCGGCTTTTACCAGAATATTGGATAGTGCCGGCATTGTTTGTCGTTTCTCTACCGCACCGATAATTTTTTGTAACGGGATTAACAGATCTTCCCTCTGGATCTGAAATTTCATGCGAGTTACCTATTAGTATTATATTTTATATATTTAAATAGTATTTATATTAGGTCACAGGGATAACTGTGGATAAATATATAAAGTATTTAAATTTCAGTATGTTATGTATCATTTATTAGCCTGTAATGCTGGGATTATAACAGCGCTTAACTGTAGATGATTTGTGGATAAGTTTTTTTTATAATTTAATACACATTTTATCCACATTTCATGCACAGCTAATGAAGCGGTTGTTATCCAGCCTTAATTACTCAGAATCCGCATCATATTCATATAATCTTCATTAATCTTCATGTCGGAGTCGCGAAGTTCCGCAATTTTACGGCAGCCGTGCAATACAGTGGTATGGTCTCTGCCGCCAAATGCCTCGCCAATTTCTGGCAGGCTATGGTTGGTTAGCTCTTTGGAAAGTGCCATGGCCAGCTGCCTGGGCCTGGTTATAGAGCGACTGCGTCGATTCGAGAGCAGATCTGAACTGCGAATTTTGTAGTATTCGGCAACGGTTTTCTGAATGTTTTCAATCGTAACAGTGCGATCCTGCAGGGCTATCAGGTCGCGCAGCGTTTCCTTGGCAAACTCCATGGTTACCGGTTTACCGGTGAAGTTGGCGGTAGCCAGGACACGGCGAAAGGCGCCTTCGAGCTCACGAATGTTGGATCGTATACGTTTGGCAATAAAAAAAGCCACCTCATTCGGAAAATGTATACCGGATTCTTCGGCTTTTCTCTGCAAAATAGCCACCCTCGTTTCCAGTTCAGGCGGTTCAATACATACCGGCAAGCCCCAGCCAAAACGTGAACGCAGCCTTTCTTCCAGACCATCGACTTCTTTCGGATAGCGATCACAGGTCAATATGATCTGCCGTCCACCTTCAAGCAGGGCATTGAAGGTGTGGAAAAATTCTTCCTGGGAACGCTCCTTGCCGGCAAAAAACTGGATATCGTCAATCAGCATGCAGTCGAGCGAGCGGTAATACTGTTTAAACGCATCTATTGCGTTGTGCTGCAAGGCCTTGATCATATGACCGACGAAGCGCTCGGAGTGAAGATAGACAACCTTTGCATCCGGGTCGTTCTTGAGCATCATGTTGCCGATGGCGTGCATCAGGTGGGTTTTACCCAGGCCGACACCGCCATAAAGGAAAAGCGGATTGTAAGCTTCGCCGGGATTTTCCGCGACCTGCTGTGAAGCTGCTTTTGCCAGCTGATTGGATTTACCTTCAACGAAGCTCTCGAAAGTGAAAGCGGGATTCAGGTTGTGGTCGATGAACTGGCGTGTTTTTGACGGTTTTGCAGGGACACCGAAATCAGTGACCGTTGCAGGCCTTTTTTGCACAGCTGGTTCAGCCCTGACGTTATTGACAGGTGTCTGCGGCATGGGCGCGTTCGATTGGGTACCTATTTCAAGTTGCAGATTGAAATCATCGTCCCGACTGACTTCGAGCAGTATAGTCTCGATCTTGTCCCTGAAATTCTGCTTGACCCAGTCCAGTACGAAGCGGTTGGGTGCCAGCAATGTCAATTGATGATTGTCCTCACGAACCTGCAGGGGACGAATCCAGGTATTCAGCTGCTGGTCTGACAGCTCCTGTTCAAGCCTTTGTAGACAGTTCGTCCATAGTGCATTGTTCACTCGAACCCAACCCTCCGATCGAATGATGTTTATGATTTATACGCAGGAAGAGCATGGCATTGTATACCCGTTAATGGGGGTTATCCACAAGCATTTAATTATTTACTCAAAACACACAAAAAAACAGCAGCTTCTGCTTTGACTCCTTGCACCTGCATCAGTAAAATGCGCGGTTCGCTGAATACACAGGTACAGGTTCAAGGCAATGAAAAGAACATTTCAACCAAGCCGGATCAAACGCGCAAGAACTCATGGTTTTCGTGCACGCAGTCGCACACTGGGTGGTCGCAAGGTATTGAAGGCGCGTCGTGCGAAAGGCCGCCATCGTCTGGCACTGTAAAGAGGCCTTGGAATATGCGCAGGGCGCGCTTGCAAAAGCGTGCCAGGTTGTTAAAGGCCGCTGAGTTCAGCCGCGTTTTTGACAAGGCAGTGCGCTCAAGTGATCAATACTTCACGATACTGGCCAGGCCTAATGAGTTTGAATATCCGCGTTTAGGTTTGGCAATCTCAAAGAAAAAGGCAAAACTCGCGGTCACACGCAACCGGCTCAAAAGAATCATTCGGGAAAGTTTTCGACTACAGCAGCACGCACTGTATGGTGCTGATTTTATTGTCATGGCTGGACAAAAAGGTGGCAGCGCCAGCAATGATCACCTGCTGCAGTCACTGGAAAAACACTGGCAGAAACTGAATAAATTATGCGCCAAATCCTGATAGCACTGATAAAACTCTATCGTTATGCGATAAGTCCCTATCTGGCACCCAGCTGTCGTTATACCCCCACCTGCTCGAGTTACGCGATAGAAGCCGTTCAACGCTTCGGTATTTTTCGTGGTGGCTGGATGGCAATACGACGCATTAGCCGATGCCATCCATGGCATGAAGCCGGTTATGATCCCGTGCCTGAAAATAATGATCTGACCTTAACCAGAAAGGAACACTGATGGAAAACCAGCGTCTGTTGCTGTACTTCACCCTGTTTTTTGTTGCCTACCTGCTGTGGGCAGAATGGCAGATGGACTATGGACCTAAACCGGAACCGACTGTTACCGAGACAGCTCAATCTCAGCCTCAGCGCGATGCAGCCGAGGTAACCGAAGTGCCCGCTGCAGCAGCCACACCGGACGATACGGTGATGGCGGAGAGTAAGTTACAGGCGCCATCATCTGGTGAACGCATCAATGTAGTTACCGATGTACTTGACGTAGAAATTAATACTACGGGAGGCGACATCAGGAAAGTAGTGCTGCGTAATTATTCAAAGA
>JASFVM010000211.1:0-5076 GCA_050049835.1 Gammaproteobacteria bacterium | reverse complement strand
GACAGTCCATAACAGGCGTGCCAGTGTAATGCGTAAGCCACTCTCATCATAGACTGTGTACATACGGTCTACCAGCATAGTAAGAATTACAGTAGGCAGCAAAACCACTGAGCTTTCAACACGTGGGTCAAAATACTTTATTCCGGAAACAACAACGGCCATGCTCAAAGCGACCAGCGTGAACACGATTGCAAGTCGTGGAGTACGCTGCAGCTGCAGGTTTGGCATGGTGGACCTTATAGTAATACCGATGGTTGTTACCAGCAGCAATACGATCATTGCCATTCTGCTATCGACATGCGTCATTGCGAGTGCCAGAAGCGTGGGGGTAAAGGTACCGTACGCCCTTACACCCGTAACTTGCAGTAATATTACAGTTGCAAGCGCACCCAGCGGCATTAACAGTAGCACGGCAAGGATTTCACGACTCGATGGCGACAGCCTGTTCAGGTCGAGTATATCAACCAGCTGACCGCGTTCAGCATTGAACAAACTTTTTTGCGGAGGCAACAGGATAATTTTCCATTCAATATCTGACACGTTGGCCTCATTAGCTTTGATCAGTTCAATGTCACCTTTACGCAACGGTATATAGAATGCAGGCAACACCCCGAGGTGTCCATGTGCAGGGTCCAGCGGAATCCAGTTCTGGCCATCGTAAACCTCTGCCCAGTAATACGGTTGCTGGTCTGAAGCAGCCTGCAGATTGACGCCGGTGACAATTCGCGCAGGCAGATGAGCGGTTCTCAACAACGCTACTAAAGCGCGTGTTGAGCCAAGCATGGTGGCCCATGTAATATCAAAGGCAATCTCGGAGTCGCTGCCGGCATTGTCGTCAATGCGTATATGACTGCTCACATAATTGAACAATGCTTCTATCATGCCCTCGGGTTCAGGATTGTCCCGTGATATTTCATCAACGATTTTCAGAGTATTGGGTGTAGCAACTGATATACCGTTGGATGAAGACAAAAACAGTGAGCGGTCCTGTTCAGTCGGTCCTGCTCTTTTCGGCTCAGCGAAGGCAAGTGGCGACACATGCATATTAAAAGTTGTTGCGATCGTGTAATAACCCTGTTTAGGTGCACTAAGGACGATATCCCTCGTCTTGTGATCTGATTTTGTTCTTTTCTGGCGTAGTCCCGGATGTGACAAGGTTTGAGAATACAGCCGCGCGTGGCCTGTATCCCACGGTGGCGGGATGAATATTTCAGCACCATTGTCCAGCGCCTCGACTTCATGATTAATATTTATTTGCCATGCAGAGTCGCCGCCGGGTAACCCGCCTTCATCTTTCAACAATAAACGAAAAGAAACAGCTGCGACGAAAAATATTAACAACAGGGCCAATGTCACATAGACAGCCCTGACATCTGGAATGTTTGAGTCAGAATTCATAGTCATGCATTTTATGTGAAATCCGGATGCATGGATATCAGAGGCAACACACGAACGGGAGGATTAGCAGATTTTACTGCATATTTATTAACTCAATGATTGCATTGACTCGCCGTCAGCGGAGACAGCAAACAGTGGTTTTATCTTACAGCCAGGATCCTAGAACTTTTTAATATATTTCTTTATCTCCCCCGTTACCGATTTATCCAGCGGATCTACGCCACTCCTGTAATCTGCGACCAGCCGTCCGTTGCGATCGATCAGATATTTGTGAAAGTTCCATTGCGGATATGTTCCCGAGGCCATTGCGAGGGTTTTGTACAACGGATCCGCATTCCTTTCCGTTACACCCGTCTTGGCAAACATCGGAAATTTAACACCATATGTTAACCGGCAAAAATCCTTGATCTGCTTTTCAGTGCCCGGTTCCTGGTGTCCAAAATCGTTGGAAGGAAAACCAAGTACGACAAAACCTTCATCCATAAACTCACTATATAGTTTCTCCAGAGAATCGTACTGATCTGTATATGCGCATCTACTGGCCGTATTTACAATCAGTATGACCTTACCCTGGTATTGCTCACAGAGATTTACTATCGTCTTCTCATTCAATGTTCTGACATTGAAATCAAGGAGGGGTGAACACTCCTTTGCTATTGCTGATGTGCTGAAAAATATAGCCAGTAGTGTAATAAATATTTTAAACATACTGTATTACCTCGACTTGATTACACAATAAAAACACGAAATTGCTAGAACGGCAGTTTGTCCAGTGACTTTATCCTGGTGACACCTGGCGGCAACTTGCGCAAGCGATGTACGCCTTCACCACCAGTCCAGACTTCAACGTCATCCGGTATCAATTGACGTAATTCGATCAGATGCGGACGTATATTCTTGTACTGATAAGCACCGCTGAAAGTAATGCCTGTGATGTCAGCGCGAAATTGCTCTGTTGCAGTTACAATCTGGTCCATTGGAACTTCACTGCCCAGGTTGATGGCGATGATGCCGTGAGATGAAAGCATTGCAGCGACCATCAACAGGCCCAGCGTATGCTCCTCGCCCGGTAACGTGGCAAGCAAAACTCGCGGCTTTGCCGCATATTTCTGTGCTTTTGCTATTTCGCTGTTGAGAAAGCGTATCAATTGTTCTGACAGGAAATGCTCCTGAAAAATCTGCAGTTTTCCACTTGCCCAGAGTTGACCAACGGTGGCCAGCAACGGGATGATCACGCTCAGAATAAACTTTCGCATGCCATGCTTTTCCATCTGCCGCCGGAACAACTCGTTAACCTTTTCAGCATCGGCCGAATGGATGGCATCAATAATCTTCTGGACTTCGCCGCCGGGCTCAATGCTTATCTCAGGCGTCAAACTGGCTTCAAGCTCATCAAGCCCGGTTTCAGCCAGCGGCAATAATTTACCCGGTCTCAGACCCTGATCGAGTAAGCGCCGGATCCGCTGCAGGTGACGCAATTGCCGACCTGTATACATACGCTCCCCTTTTTCATTACGTATCGGCTCCGGAAAACCATAGCGACGTTCCCATACCCTCAGGGTATCGCGGCCAATACCGGTGTCCCTTTCGACTGCACCAATTGAATAAAGCGACTGGTTACCATTCATACAATTCGACCTCTAGAAGCATGGATATAACAATAACATGTTTTGTCCTAGACAAAAAACATTTTTTTCTTATAATAGGGTCTACGGGTAAAACTTCCATACCCTGCTCGATCAACTTTCTGGAGAAATGCTGTAAGTGACTGCGAATAACAAATACCTGCTGCCGAATAATTCCATGACGATGTAATTCGTTCCGCCGACAATGAGGATATTGAAATCCTGTCCTCTGTAGTCCCGGGTAGAAGGTTGCATGAAAAATTTCATAACCTGATTGATAGCAGTATCGATCAAGGTACAGATATTCCGTTTGGACCAGGCCACTACCCCATCCCCTCACTAGTGTAGTCACACTGCATGGGTAGTGTTTCCTGGTACACCGGGGTGGCTGAAAATGCCACCCCGTTTTTTATAAAAGGATGATGATGATACTAACCAGCAAGCCACAGTCAGGTACTGCTGCAAACGAGCGCGACAAACATGACCGTGATCAAAGCCTTCCGTGTCGTGGCTGTACACGCAGCTGTAGCCGCTATGGACGATGTGAACATAAACCCTGGCGCCTGCCTGGCTGAAACTTGACAACCCTGAAGGACAAACCCGGGCGAATCGCTTCCTGGACAGGAACTCAATGAATGATGTAACCGGTCCCGGTAATAAACCATATATGTTTGAAAGCGACGGGCCGGATGCCTTGAAAATAGACTACGAAAACGCGGCTAACCAGGTGGAATACGTGGATATCCCGTTACACATGTTCCGATGCAACCCTGTCAGCCGCCTGTGCAAAAATCGCCGCTTCGGATAACACGGGCGCAATAAACCAGTACACAGGATAGTTTATGTCTCCACGATATAAACAAGGCCATCAAATATGATGGCCTTGATATGCTGGTTGTTGTATAAAGGCGTCAATCTTCGACTATCTTTCCCCTGAAACCGGTAACAGCTGTAATCCCAATCATCAATAGCCCGAGAAGGATCAAAATGGGCCCAATTCCCAGTCCGAGTAACTGCCCTGCCCAGGCTTGCTCGAAGATGACCACGATATAAAGTAAGCCGGAGTGCAGCAAGGTGCCCGCAATAAAGGCCCAGCTGATCAGCTGCTTGATCAGGGTACTCGCGGCGATAAAACACAGCACCAGTCCGACGGCAATATTCAACAGCGCTTCCAGGTTTCCGTGTGCGTGAGGCCCGCCTTTTATTTCATCAATGACCGAAGACTGGTTCAGATGGCTGTTCAAGGCCAGAATAGCCGATGTATTATTCCTGGCGATATCATTTGCCGTCAGGGGCTCGAGGTCCAGTTCAAAGTCGTTACTCTGCATCAGCTGCAGTTTGCCGACCTTGTCCTGTTTTACCGTTTGCGCCTCGGTAACATCCGGGTATATGACGGTTACCATATAGGGTCCCAGTGCTGCGGTAATTACGAGAAAAAGAAAGCCGAATACAATATTTTTCTTACCTGTCATCTCTCATCCTCCTGTTTTTGACCATTCGAGCAACAGCGTAATACTGTATAAATCCGTATGCAAGAAAGAAGCCTGATTACCGATGTCAGGTGGTGCCAGCCAGGGGTTCTCCAGGCCGAAAACCTGTTTATAAGCCAGTCCGCGGTCAGTGCCCGCATCAAACAGCTGGAAGACCGTATTGGCGCTCCCCTGTTTACGCGTAACAGAAACAACATCCAGTTAACAGCCGTTGGCGAAAAGATGGGACGTCATGCCGATGCAATCGTAATGGCATGGGGACGCGTCAAACAGAATGACATCCTGCAGGATGCGATGATGGATTCCCTGGTTGTTGCCGGCGTACCCGGTCTGCGGGATGTATTCACGCAAACCCGGCTGGCCGAAATGTACCGCTTGCTCCGTAATACAGCCATTTATGCCGAGCTAATTGGCCAGGATCAGTTACTGCGACAACTGCTTAATGGCACAGCTGAGCCCGGTTTCGGATTTGAGAGTCCACAGGTTGGCGAATTGCAGGTAGACGAGATTCTGCAATTCGAATTGATTATGGTGTCATCTGAAGCGGGAATAACCGCAGAGCA
>JASFVM010000210.1:0-5080 GCA_050049835.1 Gammaproteobacteria bacterium | reverse complement strand
ACAGAGGCAAAACCGCCCACGTACTCGGAGTTCATGCCGCCGTTACCGTATACGGCAAGACCAGCCGTTGTTTTATCATTCAAAACATAGTTCACCGCACCATGAGGTATCAGGAAGAAATCATTCTCGCTCTCGATGCTCTGACTGCCATCACCAATACTGAAAGTAAACTGGCCTGTGCCTGGATCAAGAAAATTGGATGCCGGGCCTGTTGAGGTGTATTTTCGCGGTGACGGGCTGAATATCTGTAACCCTACATCAACACGCTGGTCGACAAACGCCATTGCCGCCGGATTGGTCGCGGCCGCCATGGCATCATTATGATTATAGGCAACGCCGGCACCGGCCATACCCTTTTCCTTACTGCCATAGCCATGCATGAAATAACCATTGGTCGCGTGCGCAACAGGCGCTGCTAAAAGTCCTGACACGGCTACTGCAAGCAGGGATTTACGGATTCTAAAATACATTGAAACGGTCTCCAGAAAAAAAGAAATAACAAATGTAATGCGGTTAAATTTATAATTGTTATGGGTTAAACATGAATTAAATAGATGAGCCGAAGCAGCTTGTCAATTCAACCGGGTTAATACGGCGTTCTATTTACTCACGCATTAGTAAATTAACCAGTGCTAATTAACTTATACTCAAAAAAAACCCGGTTTATCCGGGCTTTTTTATATTCTATACAACTTTTTATATTCTATACAAACAGAATAAAAAATCAGGCTTTCTTCATCAAAAAGCAGAATTTACCGCCTTCTTCAGTTGATTCCAGCAATTCATTACCTGTTTGCTTGGCGAATGCCTCGAAATCCTTTACAGAACCCGGGTCTGTTGCCACAATTCGTAAAACCTTGCCTGCGTCCATACCGGAAAGCGCTTTTTTAGCCCTCAGGATGGGTAAAGGACAATTCAGGCCGCTTGCATCAAGCTCTTCATCATAGTCTGCCACTGTTAAGACTCCTAATCATGTGAAAGTTTGTGCGGAACATCTTGTGCACCGCAAAAGAGGCCATATATATAAAGGATACGATAATAAAAGGCAAGTAAGATTAGAATCACAACTTTTTCCTCCTGCGCTTGTCTTTTTACAGGTATGCAACACAGATTGATCAAATTCCGAATACGCCTGGCTCAACTGCTGTTGATTCCCGCCATGCTCAGTAGCAATGCCTCCTTCGCTGAATTACCCACTCTGGGAGACCCGACGCTCGGCAGTATCAGCACACGCGAGGAAGCACAGCTGGGTCTTTCCTATTATCGATACCTGAAAGCCAGCCTGCCCATTGTGGAAGATACACAGCTCGACGACTACCTCGAGACCCTCGCGCAAAAACTGATCACCCAGTCCGACGAGGCCGGCAGGAAATTTACCTTCTTTATCGTGCAGTCGCCGGTAATCAATGCTTTTGCCTTACCCGCCGGCTATATCGGTGTGCATAGCGGACTTTTCCTCGATGCCGACAATGAAAGCCAGCTGGCCAGCGTACTTGCCCACGAAATCTCGCATGTTACCCAGCGCCACCTGGCACGCATGATCGATGAATCCGGTAACTCGCTGGCAATCAACATCGCTACCCTGCTGGCCGCCATCCTCGTTGGTTCACAGGACTCGGAAGTCGGTCAGGCCGTGCTGATGGGCGGCCTCGCCGGTGCCCAGCAATCATCGATCAACTTTACCCGTGCCAATGAGTACGAAGCAGACAGGATCGGAATCGGTCTGCTGATCGAAGCCGGCATCAACCCTGATGGCATGGTTGAGTTTTTTGAACACCTGCTGGACAAGAGCGGCGGACTGGAAATCGAATACATCAGGACCCACCCGCTCGACATCAACCGTGTCACCGAAGCTAAAAACCGGATCAAGGAAGAACATGCGGATTTGCCCAAAAACAGCGAGGACTTCCTTTTTGCCAAGGCACGCCTGGCTGTTTTGACCAGCAACAACAACAGCCTGAGAAAGCTGATAGAACTCAATAAACATCGGCAAGGGGTCATTGCTGACTACCTGCGCGCCATCGCCCTGACCAGGATTGGCCAGCCGGCTGAAGCCATCGCCGTCCTGGAGAAACTGACAAAGCAGCACAAACACCCGTGGATCAAACTGGCCCTGGCTGATGCGTACTATGCCAGCAACGATATGGACAAGGCGCTGGAACAGCTTGCATTAATGCACGGCCTCTACCCGGGCTACCTGCCGGTTACTCTCGCCTATAGCAGGGCGCTCAATGTCGCCGAAAGGCCGGAAAAAAGTATCGAATTACTGCTGCGGCAACTGCAGTCTGAACAGTCTGCTGAAATCTATCAGGTCCTGGCGCAGGCTTATCATCTCAACGGACAAATCAGTGCTGCGCTGGAAGCAACCGGCAATCAATATGCCTTACAAGGTTACAGCGAACTGGCATTGCAACAGTATCAGAATGCACTTAACCGGGATGACCTCAGCACGACATCAAGGGCACGTCTTGAAACCAAGAAAAACGAGCTTATGGAACTTGTTAGTCAGTCAAACTGACAAATAGATGAGACGATATATATTATCTCGCACTAATATAAGCTATTGTTAATGAATATTTTATTCCCTGTTTTTTTTTGCTGTATGATCTTGTCATACACATTCTACAGTGTATGCTATAGAACCTTGTTCTTACTAGAACAACCTTGTTGACACAATTTTCGGAGGAGAGAGCAAATGCGGCGAACCGCACATTTGATCAAAACATCGGTCTCTGCAGCAGCCCTGCTGGGTTGTCTCGGAATGATCGCACCACTCACAGCCAGCGCAGCAGATGCCGCAGATATTGAAAAAGGAAAAGAACTGGCTTTTGACAGGAAGAAAGGCAACTGCCTGGCATGCCACCAGATTGAAGGTGGAACACTTGCCGGTAACATCGGACCGCCGCTTGTTGCAATGAAGGCAAGATTTCCTGATTATGAAAAGATGAAAGCACAGATCGCTGATCCACGTGTTGCTAACCCGAACACGATCATGATCCCTTTCGGCCCACATGGCGTGCTTAGCGAAAAGGAAATTGAACTGGTTTCTCAATTTATTTACACATTGTAGTTAGAGGTTAAAAGAAGATGAATCACAATCGAAGAGTACTGCTCAAAGGGTCCCTGGCAGCGGGCGCAGTTGGTGCTGCAGTCAGTGCTGGCCTGTTGACTCCAAAAGCCGTAATGGCTGCCTGGGCAAAAGATGCGTTTGAAGCTAAAGAAGTCGGCGCAGCAATGAAAGGTGCTATGGGTGGCGCCGATGCTGCTGAAAGCGACAAGATCAAGCTGAAAGCACCGGACATCGCTGAAAACGGTGCTGTTGTGCCGATTACTGTAAACAGTGATATTGATGGCACAACCAGCATGAGCATCCTGGTTGCAAAAAACAACACGCCACTGACTTCAACCTACGAGCTTGGCCCAACAACCGAGGCCTATATCTCAACCCGCGTCAAGATGGGTAAAACCTCAGACGTGATCGCTGTGGTCAAGGCCGGCGGCAAGCTCTACAGCACAAAGAAAGAAGTCAAGGTCACCATCGGTGGTTGTGGCGGTTAATCGACAAGCAAATTTGAGGTAATTAGAAACATGGCAAAATCAATCAAACTGAGGGCGAAAGCAAAAGACGGTGTCGCTACTGTCAAGTGCCTGATCAGCCACCCAATGGAAACAGGTCTGCGCAAGGACAAGAAAACGGGCAAACCTATTCCTGCGGAATTTATCCAGGAAGTTACCTGTGAATCAGGTGGTAAAACTGTACTGAGTGCACAATGGGGCAGCGCAATTTCAAAGAACCCGTTCCTGTCATTCAAGTTCAGCGGCGCCAAGTCCGGTGACTCTATCAAGATCAGCTGGGTAGATAACAAGGGCAGCAGCGATTCGCTTGAAGGTAAAATCAAGTAATCCATCAGATTCCCGATCAATAACAACTAAAGGGTGAACAATGAATAAAATTGCTAACGTCCTAACCGCCGCATTCCTGGTAGTAACACCGTTTGCTGCGCAGGCGACACCTGATCAGGATTTGAAAGAATTCAGGGAATATTTCTTCCAGAAATTCCCTGATACACCAAAGGATGATTTCATCAACGGTGTATATTCTGTTGATCCTGCATCTCGTGAACAGTGGGAGGCCTTCGAGGAGTTCCCATCCTACGAAATCTTTGTAGAAAAAGGTGAAGATCTATTCAACGAGAAGTTTGCCAATGGCAAGAGTTTTGCTGATTGCTTCCCTAACTACAAAAAAGGCATACGCCAGAACTATCCATACTTCGATACCGGTTCTGGTGAAGTTGTAACTCTGGAAGGTGCTATCAACAAGTGCCTGACAGATAACGGCGAAGAGCCTTTCAAGTGGAAAAAAGGCAAGATCGCTCACGTCAGTGCCTATCTGGCTTACCTGTCACGTGGTAACGATCTCAACATCAAGGTTCCTGACGATCCTAAAGCGATGGCAGCCTACAACCGCGGAAAGAAGCACTTCTGGGCGAAACGCGGCCAGTTGAACATGGCATGCGCTGATTGCCATTACTACTATGCAGGCAGCAAGATCCGTGCTGATATCCTGAGTCCGGCGCTGGGCCATCCTACCGGCTTCCCTGTCTACCGTAACAAGTGGGCCGGCGCTGACACCAAGGGTGATGGCATGGGTACCCTGCACCGTCGTTATGGCGGCTGCAACAAGCAGGTTCGCGCCAAGCCGTTCAAGGCTCAAAGCGATGAGTACAAGGCGCTCGAGTACTACCATACTTACATGAGCAACGGGCTTGAAGTCAACGGCCCAAGCCAGCGCAAGTAGGCACTTGTAGCCAACCTGTAAAAAACCCCGGCATGCCGGGGTTTTTTTATTTCCGTATATATAAGATCAGGAATTGCGAATGTATGAGAGACGAGCAGTTCCTGGCACCTCGCCCCTTGCCCCTCGCCCCTGTTTGTATGGTGGGCCGTGAAGGATTCGAACCTTCGACCAATTGGTTAAAAGCCAACTGCTCTACCAGCTGAGCTAACGGCCCGTATCATAGGGAATTAATCTGTGATGGCGTCGGACTCCTGTCCTCACTTAACTATTTCTTGTGCCGAC
>JASFVM010000022.1:0-16378 GCA_050049835.1 Gammaproteobacteria bacterium | reverse complement strand
TGCAGATTCGGCCAGATTCGACAACAGCAGCCGGGAAATCTCAGTCGAGGGCAACATACATCTGGACACAACCACAATGTCGATGGATGCGGATCGTGGCAAGTTTTTTCTTGACGACAAAAACACTGAGTTCAGCAGTATTCAGTTTTTTATACCCGAGTCGCGTCTGCGCGGGCATGCTGAAAAAGTTGCTTCCGAGGCAGACAGAATAGCAAAACTGAACTCTTCGAGTATTACCAGTTGTCCACCAGACGATATCGACTGGCTGCTATCAGCGGATTCGATCGAGCTGGACCTGCAAGATGAGTACGGCAAGGCACGCGGTGTCGTACTCGAATTCATGGACGTTCCTTTCCTCTATACACCGTATATTGAATTTCCTGTTGGCGACAAGCGTCGCAGCGGCTTGTTGACACCCTCTTTCGGAACCTCTTCATCAAGAGGCTTCGAGCTTATAATTCCGTGGTACTGGAATATCGCTCCAAACCAGGATGCGACCATTGCGCCTCACTACATGGACAGGCGTGGCATGCAACTGGATGCGCAATATCGCTATTTGACACGATCGACGGATGGCAAGCTGGATCTGAATTATCTTGGTAACGACAAGATTACCGACGAAACCCGTTACTCATTGTACTATCTGCAAAACACAAAGTTCAACGATAACATCAGGATGAACATTGATTACAAGGATGTTTCCGATACCGAGTACTTTCAGGACTTCTCATCAAGTCTGCTCGGCACAAGCACAACACATCTAGGCAAAAGTGCGGACCTGGCAGCAGATTATTACAACTGGAACATGCACGCAGTACTGCAAACATATGAAACACTGGATGAAACCATTGCTGAAACTGACAGGCCATATCGCATGCTCCCCAAACTTACCCTGGCAGGTGATGAAGAACTGCCGGGTGAATCAAGGTTTACCCTCGTCTCTGAATGGATCAATTTTGTGCACGAATCCGATATCAACATAGAAGGTCCGCGCTTTATCATCCAGCCCGGTATCGAACTTCCGTTGCAGAGCAGCGCCTGGTTTCTCAGGCCCGCCATCGAGTTCAACCATACGCAGTACAATGTTGCCGACGGCAACGGAACAAAAGTCGATACTGAAGATCGAAATCTACCTATAACGTCCATCGACAGCGGACTTTTTTTCGAACGCAACATGGCGAACAGCCTTAAGCAGACCCTTGAACCGAGACTTTTCTATCTGTATATCCCCTATGAAGACCAGAGCAACCTGCCATTATTTGATACCAGCGCCCCTGATTTCAGCCTGGCACAGCTGTTCAGAAAAAACCGCTTTAATGGCGGTGACCGGATAGGGGATGCCAACCAGATGACCGCCGCCCTGAGATCCAGAATCATCAACACCGCTACCGGAGATGAATATCTGCGCGCAAGCATTGGGCAGATATATTACTTTGATGACCGCAGAGTAACACTCGACGGTATTCCTGACACCAGCAAGTCATCAGACATCATTGCAGACATAAGCGGGACTCTCGGAAACTGGAGCGCGACTGCCAGCATGCAATGGGACATTGAACAGCACAACAGCGCCAAACATAATGCGTCGTTACACTACGAGTCCGGAAACAACACCTTAGTCAATCTAGGATACAGCAACAGGCGAGAAACACCGACCAACCCGGAAGCCCTCGAACAAACTGATATTTCATTTGTTGCGCCCGTAGGCAAGGATATTACCCTTATTGGCCGCTGGAACTACTCTCTGGAACAGCATCGCGATCTTGAGACAATAGCCGGTATATCATACGAGAGCTGCTGCTGGTCAACAATTATTGCACTGCAAAGGAACCTTGTTTCATCAAGCACTATCGACCAGGACTATGACAACACCATCCTGTTCCAGCTCGTATTGAAAGGACTGGGAAGCGTTTCCGGTGACAGCGCCGTGGAAAGACTTAAACAATCCATACTTGGATTCAGAAGCGAAGACGAATACTAATATTTATATGACTACCATACACGATTATATCAAGCAGAAAATCAATCCAGCGCTTATCACTTTTCTCCTGTCCACTTTCTTGCTCTGCAGTAATGCCAATGCACTTGAGCCCCTCGACAGTATTGCTGTTGTTGTTAATGACGATGTAATCACCAAAAGAGAACTCGAAGAAAAAGTTGATTATTTTGCAAACCAGATTCGCTTGAGCAATGGCTCCGTATCAGACATGGACAGCCTGAGAAAACAGGTGCTGGAACGCATGATTCGCGACAAGATCCAGTTACAGCAGGCCGCACAGCTGGGCATCCAGGTTGATGATATAAACCTTAACCGCATGATCGATGCCATGGCGAAAAAAAACAATCTAACCCTGAACGAGTTGCGCACAACACTTACAAAAGAAGGTATTGATTTTGCTGACTTTCGCACTCAGACACGGGATGAGCTGATTATTCAGGAACTGCAAAAACGCATGGTCGCTGAGAAGGTCAATGTTACCAGCCAGGAGATCAGACAGTTCATAGAAAGCAACACACAGCAGGACAACAGTGCAAAAGAATATCACCTTTATCACATATTGATTGCTACCCCTGAAAGCGCAGGACCGGAAGATATACAGGCTGCACAAAAAAAGGCCGATGCCCTTTATCAACAACTGCAGCAGGGCACGGATTTCAAGCAAGTGGCCGTACAGGAATCAGACGGCAGCAATGCACTGAACGGCGGTGACCTTGGAATCAGAAAGGCAAATGAATTACCGGAGCTTTTCCTCAACGCTATTGCAGACCTTGACCAGGGTGATATAAGCAAGCCTGTACGCAGCGCGAGTGGTTTTCATTTGTTAAAACTGGAAAGTACCAGCAGCAATGTTGAAATGGTTACCCAAACCCATGCACGCCATATTCTGATCAGAACCAGTGCCGACATCAGTGATGAGGATGCACGTCAAACCCTGATTGAACTGAAACAACGTATCGAGGAAGGTGAAGATTTCGCAGATCTCGCCAATGAGTACTCTGATGATCCGGGATCGAAAATACAGGGGGGCGATCTGGGCTGGGCCAATCCAGGTACTTTTGTTTCTGAATTTGAACGCGTGATGAGCTCGCTCAAGGAAGGACAGATTTCCGAGCCCTTCAAAAGCCAGTTCGGCTGGCATATCCTTCAGGTACTCGATCGCCGCGAACACGACATGGGTAAAACCATGCTTGAAGCCAAGGCCATGCAGTCAATACGGGCACGTAAAATCGATGAGGAACTGCGCTTATGGCTGCGGAGAATCAGGGATGAGGCTTATGTTGAATATGTTGATGAAAGCATGAAGCCCGCAGAATAAAGAACACGCCATAATGCAGCACCACGCCAAGAAACGTTTTGGCCAGAATTTTCTTGTTGATAACAACGTTATCGACAAGATAATTCACAGCATTAATCCTCAGCCGGACGACCATCTCATTGAAATAGGCCCCGGGCTTGGCGCGCTGACACAGCCACTTTTACACACCGTAACTCGCCTTGATGTTATAGAACTCGATCGTGATGTAATACCAGAATTGAAAAATCTTGATGGCAGCGAGAGACTGCATATCCACAATATCGATGTACTTTCTTTTGACTTTACATCATTTACAGAAGCGAATTTTCAACAGGAAAAATTGCGCATTATCGGCAATCTTCCATACAACATATCGACAGCCGTTTTGTTTCACCTGGTCAAACACAGAAGCATCATCAGGGATCTGCATTTCATGCTGCAAAAAGAAGTTGTTGAAAGAATTGCAGCCAGTGTCGGATCGCATGATTACGGGCGACTATCGGTAATGATGCAGTTATATTTCAACATCAGCCCCCTGTTCACTGTATCGCCCCAATGCTTCAGACCAGTGCCCAGGGTCGAGTCGGCAATCATCAGGTTGCAACCCGGAACTGATTGCCCTGTCAGCGCAGCAGAGCATGCTGATTTCGAATCCCTGATCAAGCAGGCATTTTCACAGCGACGTAAAACCCTGCGCAACACCCTGAAAAATACCTGTTCGGTAGCGCAGCTGGAAGCTGCAGGTATTGACCCTGGAAAAAGACCCCAGGAACTGGGGGTGAATGACTACATTACCCTGTTCCGGCAACTGCAATAGACAGATGAGGACTGTATGGATGATCTCTCCATGCTGCAGATGTTATAATACCTGCATGCGGGAGGAGCACGGAGATGTCTGAGAAAATCTATGATATTAGAGTCAATGTGCAACCGGCCTACATTGCAGAGCAGTCCGACCCCGGGAACGATCACTATGTTTTTGCCTATACAGTAACTATAAAAAACAATGGTAATGTTCCTGCCAGGCTGATTACGCGTCACTGGATCATTACCGATGGCGATGGCGAAATACAGGAAGTCAAAGGAGAAGGCGTTGTTGGCGAGAAACCCTACCTCAAGCCGGGTGAAAAGTATCGCTACACATCAGGCACTATGATGAAAACGCCGGTCGGCTCCATGCATGGCAGTTACCAGATGCTTGCTGATGATGGGGTAAATTTCGATGCCGAAATTCCTTCCTTCAGCCTTAACGTGCCGAACATGCTTCATTAATAATACACAGATGCAGGGCAAAAGATTATGGCGCTCAAACACAGCTACAGTCTCCTGGCACCCCTCTACGACAAGGCCGTCAAAGGGCCGCTCGATAATGTGCGCAGAAAAAGTCTCGCGCGCCTCAAAAATATAGAAGACAAGGAAATACTGTTAAACGGTATTGGCACCGGTCTTGATCTCGAGCATCTGCCACAGGGCGCCCGCTATACTGGAACAGACATCACACCGCTCATGCTGAAACGCGCACAGCGGCGTGCAATCGAGACGGGTATCGATATCCGTCTCGAATGTGTAGACAGTCATAACCTGCCCTTTGTAAATGAATCCTTCGATATCATTGTCATGCATCTGATTCTCGCCGTGGTCCCCAACCCCGAGCGAGCCTTGCAGGAAGCCGACAGAGTGCTGAAAAGAAACGGCTCGATTTATATCCTCGACAAGTTTCTCAGGCCTGGCCAGTTTGCCCCTGTCAGGAGGGGACTGAATACCGTTCTTCGCCATATAGCAACACGCACCGACGTCGTCTTTGAAGATGTACTGGCAAGAAGCACGAACCTGCATGTGGTCAGCGACGAACCAGCGCTTGCGGGTGGCTGGTTCAGGCTGATAGAGTTAGTCAAAAGAGCCTGATAACAGGAAGAAAGGAGAGACTGAATGGCAATCTATGCCATTGGTGACGTCCAGGGATGTTATGACGAATTATTGCAGCTACTGGACAAAATTAATTATAAGGAAGACAGGGACCAGCTCTGGTTTACCGGAGATTTGGTTAATCGCGGGCCCAAATCTCTGCAGACACTGCGCCTGATCAGCGCGATGGGTGCCAATGCCATCTCCGTACTTGGAAATCACGACCTGCACCTGCTTGCTACTGCCTATGATCACCAGAAGCCGGGTAAAAAAGATACCATCGACGACATCCTGACAGCCCCTGACAGAGAATCATTATTCAACTGGTTGCGATCCAGACCGTTGCTCCACCTCGAAAATGATCTCGATCTTGTCATGGTACACGCGGGTATTCATCCTGACTGGTCTATTGAGAAGGCGCAGTCACTGGCACACGAAGTAGAGTCCGTTCTGCAAAGCGATAAGCACGTGGTATTTTACAGACACATGTATGGTGACAAGCCACGTAAATGGTCAGATAGTCTCAAAGGCTGGCCACGCTTACGCTATATCACCAATATATTTACCCGCTTGCGTTATTGCGATAAATCAGGCGCCACAAGCATGAATACCAAGGGCGCGCCGGGAACTCAACCTGAGGGGCTGCATCCCTGGTTTGAAATAGAAACTCGTCGCAGCAGAGATAGCCAGGTCATTTTCGGGCACTGGTCAACACTTGCGATGATAAAGGATTACCCATATAACAATGTATATCCACTGGATACCGGCTGCCTCTGGGGAGGCCATTTGACAGCCATGCGTATAGACGAAAAATCCTTTAGTAAAACCAGCATCGCCTGTCCTGAAACCCAGAAACCAAAATTGCCCCGGCAGAAAGCGCGTTGCTGATTTCAGGGAAAAAAAAGGCAAGCAATGGAGCCTATTGCCTGCCTTTTAAAAAAATGAATCTGAGGATAAATGATTCAGAAATTATGACCGGGCCATCCGTAAATAGTTCAAAAATTCTGCAATTTATTTTCGCTCATAGGTCACAAAGCGGTAACCGCAGGGATTCTTCCCGTCCGCTGCGTGTTCCTCACTGGCAATAACGCGCCATTGCTCACTATCGAACGGCGGAAACCAGGCATCGCCTTCATAACTGTTTTCAACATAGGTCAGGTATAGCCGGTCTGCTCTGGGCAAGGCAAGCGCGTAAATCGCACTGCCGCCAATCACCATGGCTTCATCTTCCCCAGCCGCCATTTCCAGTGCCTGCTCGAGTGTATTTGCCGTCAATACGCCCTCAGTATGTAAATCAGTCGAACGCGTCAATACGATATTGATGCGTCCCGGCAAAGGTTTGCCGATGGATTCAAAGGTTTTTCGACCCATTATGATCGGCTTGCCCATGGTCACCTTCTTGAAATGAGCGAGATCAGCCGGCAGATGCCACGGCAAGCGGTTATTTTTACCAATCAGTCGGTTACGGTCCATCGCCGCAATAATCGAAACAAGCATTAATCTGAAAACTCCGTGTCTGGGAAAGAGTGGATTATTAGCCGCCAAGCACGCGAATTACGCGAAAATAAAATTCCGTTATTTGAATATTCGCGCTTTTTGCGTATTTCGCGGCAAAAAAGTTTTTATATTTCAAACAGCCACACTGGCCTTGATGTGCGGATGTGCCTCGTAGCCGACCAGTTCAAAATCATCGAATTTGAAATCAAAAATTGATTTGACCTCGGGGTTGATTTTCATCACCGGCAGCGGAAAGGGTTTTCTGGACAGCTGCTCACCTGCCTGCTCCAGATGGTTGGTATAGAGGTGTGCATCACCGAGGGTATGGACAAAATCACCTACGCTCAGATCGCATACCTGGGCAACCATCATCGTCAGCAGCGCATACGAGGCTATGTTGAACGGCACGCCGAGAAAGATGTCAGCACTGCGCTGGTACAACTGACAGGACAGTTTGCCATCAGCCACATAGAACTGAAACATCATGTGGCAGGGCGGCAGCGCCATATTGTCAATCTCCCCCACATTCCAGGCATTAACAATAATCCGCCTCGAATCAGGGGTGTTTGTTATCTGATCGATGATTTGTGAGATCTGATCGATATGCCTGCCATCTGCAGCCGGCCAGGAACGCCACTGATAGCCATAAACCGGCCCCAGGTCACCGTTTTCATCGGCCCATTCATTCCAGATCCTGACACCGTTCTCCTGCAGGTAGCTGATATTGGTGTCGCCACTGAGAAACCACAGCAACTCATGAATAATGGATTTGAGGTGGCATTTCTTGGTGGTGACCAGCGGGAAGCCTTCGCCCAGATCGAAGCGCATTTGATGCCCGAATACAGATAATGTGCCGGTGCCGGTCCTGTCTTCTTTGCGTGTGCCGGTATCACGCACGTGACGCATCAGATCGAGATATTGTTTCATAAACGGATACTTTGTTGACTAAAACCTGTTCTGCCGAATTGCCTGGTGTTGCCTGAAGATTGTATCAAGTCTGGCTTTTCCTCGCCCCTCGCCCCTCGTCCCTCACCCCTTTATTCATTGCCAGATAAAAAAGTAACACACCGACGATGATCATCGGCAGCGATAACAACTGCCCCATGGTCAACCAGTCAAAGGCAATAAAGCCAAGATGTGCATCCGGAGTGCGGAAAAATTCTGTTGTGAACCGGAAACTGCCGTAACAGATCATGAAAATGCCTGACACGGCCATCCGCGGGCGCGGCTTCGATGAATACCACCACAGAATAAGGAAAAGCAGCAGGCCTTCTGTCAGCGCCTGGTACAGCTGTGACGGATGCCGCGGCAGCTGATCGACGAACGGGAACACCATCGCCCACGGCAGATCGGGATCGGCCACCCGGCCGACAAGCTCGCCATTGATAAAGTTGCCTATACGGCCCGCGCCAAGACCGATAGGTACCCAGGGCGCAATAAAATCTGTCACTTCAAAAAACGCTTTCCCGCTCCTGCGCGCATAGATGAACATGGCGAGAAACACGCCCAGCATACCGCCATGAAAGGACATGCCACCCTTCCAGATATAGAAAATTGACAGCGGATCGTCGACGAACACGTCCCAGCCATAAAACAGCGTATAGCCCAGACGACCGCCGAGAATGACGCCCAGCGCGCCGTAGAAGATCACATCCTCGACCTGTTTGCGGCTCCAGTCGAGATCATCGCGTTTGCAGCGTTGAATACCGTAAATCCAGGCACCGATAAAGCCAAACAGGTACATTAGGCCATACCAGTGAACCTTCAATGGCCCGATGGAGAATGCAAGTGAATCGATATTCGGATAGGTCAGCATGGATGGGAATATTACCAAATTCGGGCTGGCGGTGAATGCCTGATCTCAGATCGACGTGCATCGGCACAGGCAACGGTTTAGGATGTGTCCGTCTGGCTTGCTCAAGTTCGATGCAAGTTCCTTAAATTTACATTAAAATCGCTCATTGGCTGAATCAAGTCACTGAATTTAAAGATATTTAGGCTATCAACATGACCACTTTCGCAAACAGGCACGGCGCAGATACAGCCGTTATCAGTCCGGGCTTTCACTGGCTGCTGACAGCCGTCTTCACCCTGTTCGCGCTGATTGTGGTGAATTCCATCTATCTCGGCAGTATTACCGTACTGGAATACTTCAGCAACCAGATCTACCAGGACTATTTCTATCTGCTGATGTTCCTGTTGCATCTATTGCTTGGCCTGCTGCTGGTCCTCCCGTTCAGTGTATTTGGATTCCTGCATGCAAGGCGCGCGATAAAACGCAACAACCGCTATGCCATTCGCGCAGGTATAGCGCTGTTTATCAGCGGACTGTTGTTACTGTTGTCAGGTATCGTACTGACTCGATTCGGTTTTTTCGAAATCAATGACCCGCGCATCCGACAACCGCTGTACTGGCTGCATGTCGTACTGCCCTTTGTAATCGCATGGTTATTCGTGCTGCACAGGCTTGCCGGACCTCCGCTTCGCTACCATCTTGCATATCGCTGGCTTGCGCTTTCCGGCAGTTTTGCTGCCATTATGCTGGTCGTGCACATAGTGACGCAGCAGAGCACTTCAGTGACAGTGTCAAATGATTTCTCACCGTCAAACTTCAAAATCGCCGGCAGCGAACTGATACCCGCAGAACACCTGATGACAGACAAGGAATGCAAACAATGCCATGCCGATATTTTCCGCAGCTGGGAAGTGAGTATGCATCGCCACAGTTCCTTCACCAATCCGGCTTACCGTTTCAGTGTTGAGGAAATCCGTGATGTGGTGATGAAACGCGATGGCAATGTTGCAGCGTCGCTGTTTTGTGCCGGTTGCCATGATACCGTACCCATGCTCAGCGGCCGTTTTGTCCAGGCGGATTTTGACCCCGACCATGATCCTACAGCAACGGCCGGCCTCACCTGCACCTCCTGCCATGCCATCACAGCGGTCAACAGCACCACCGGCAACAGCGACTTCACCATCGTTGATCCTGCGAGATACCCTTTCGCTTTCAGCGACTCGAAAATTCTTCAGGCGATCAATCATCAACTGATCAAGGCAAAACCCGACTTCCATAAAAAAACTTTCCTCAAGCCCATGCACAAGACAGCGGAATTCTGCTCCGGCTGCCACAAGGTAAATCTGCCGTACGAGGTAAACCATTACAAATGGCTGCGCGGACAAAACCACTACGACAGCTTTCTGCAGAGCGGCGTATCCGGACATCGGGTCGACAGTTTTTATTACCCACCGAAAGCTGTTGAAAAATGCGCAAACTGCCATATGCCACTGCTGGTATCAGATGATCCCGCGGCGCGCGATTTTGATGATTCGGGCAAGCTGAGCATTCACAGCCACCTGTTCCCGGCGGCCAATACAGCAGTACCCGTGATGCTGGGACTGCCCGATCACGTCATTGAAGCGCATCAACAGCGACTCAGCGATGTTACACGCATCGATATATTCGGCATCAAGGAAGATGGAACGGTGGAAGGCAAACTGCATGCTCCACTTGGCAAGGTACTGCCGAGCTTGAAACCCGGTCACAGCTATCTGATAGAAAATGTGATTCGCACCACAGGTGTGGGCCATCACCTGACCCAGGGAACGTCGGATTCCAATCAGTTATGGCTGGATATCGCGGTGTATGACGGTGAACGGCTAATCGGTCGCAGCGGCGGCATGAATGCAGAAGGCGAAGTTGACCCGTGGTCCTATTTCGTGAATGCCTATGTCCTTGATCGCGAAGGCCGACGGATTAATCGACGCAATGCCCAGGATATATTCATACCCTTATATAATCACCAGATACCACCCGGCGCAGCAGATGTGGTTCATTACAGGATCTCCCTGCCAGATAACATACAAGGTCCTGTCACTATCGAAACACAACTGAAATACCGCAAGTTCGATACAGAATACCTGCGCTTCATCGAGAAAGACAAATTCAACGGTAACGGTCTGCCGATTACAACCATGGCAAGCACGCGCATAACCCTGCCCGTTGCCGACGGGCCGCCTGTAACTTCGACCGCCAATCAAACCATTCCTGAATGGCAACGCTGGAACGACTATGGCATTGGTTTGTTGCGCGAAGGCAACAGCGGTTCCAGCAAAGGAGAACTGCGCCAGGCCGAGATGGCCTTCAAACAAGTGGAAACAATGAATGCCGCACACGGCGCTCTGAATCTGGCACGGGTCTATTTCAAGGAAGGCAGGCTGGAAGAAGCTGCTGCCGCCATTCACAGAGCAACAAATGCAACACCGCCGGCCCCGCCATGGACCCTGTCCTGGTTTAGCGCCCGCATTGATCACGAGAATGGATATCTGGACAACGCGATTACAAGCCTCGAACGTATCTACAATAACGAATTCGAACAAGCGCATATCAAAGGCTTTGATTTTTCCTATGATACCAACCTGCTGAACGAGCTCGGCAGAGTCAATTTTGAACGCGCAAGAATGGAACGTGGCTCACAACGACTTACACAACGCGAAACATTTCTCCAGCAATCCCTCCTGTGGTTTCACAAGACACTGGAAATTGATCCGGAAAATCAGCCGGCGCATTATAATCTTGCCCTGGTGTACGCGGAACTTGGCGATAACGCACAGGCAAGCCATCATCGCCAGCAACACGATCGTTTTCGTCCGGATGATCACGCAATCGAAATTGCAGTAACCCGGCATCGTCAAAACAACGCGGCGGCTGACCATGCTGCAGGGGCATTTGTTATTTATGACCTGAATCGGCCGCAAGCATACGGGATGCCTGGCAGCGACTTGCTGCCCGCATCAAATCAAGCTTATTTACATGAAGATCCTGCAGTCCAATGAAAACAGACAATCACAACGGTGAAGCAATCATTCGCCAGGCATTCTATCGTTCATTACTTGCAATCCTTGTAGCGATTATTGCTGGTTATGCGATCTATCACTACATCCGGTCAGAGGATCAACCGAAAAGAGTTGTCCAGCCGGAAATCAACACGCCCGTGGCCAGGCACCAGGCTGCTGTAAAAATTCCTGAAGTCCGCTTCAAGGACATTACGCAAGAAGCAGGTATTGATTTTGTCCATACCAATGGCGCCTATGGTGACCGCCTGCTCCCTGAGACGATGGGCAGTGGTGGCGGCTTTATTGACTATGACAATGATGGCGACCAGGACATTATCCTGATAAATGCAACCTATTGGCCCAGTCATCAGCAACAGCACACACCGGTTACCCGACTTTATAACAATGATGGAAACGGGCATTTCAAAGATGTATCCACAATGGCAGGTCTGGCTATCAACAGCTACGGAGCCGGTCTTGTTGTTGGTGATTATGATAATGATGGCTGGGATGATGTATATATAACAACACTGGGCAAGAACTACCTGCTGCATAACGAGCAGGGCAAATTCGTCGATGTAAGTAAACCATCGGGTACAAGCGGTTTTGACGAAGACTGGAGTACGGCAGCGCTTTTTTTTGATTTTGATAATGACTCGGATCTCGATCTTTTTGTTGCCAACTATGTTGAATGGTCACCGCAAATCAACATGGAAATTGATTTTCGCGTGGCCGGTATCGGCAAGTCATACAGTACCCCTACACATTACACCGGCGCCCGCTCGCGCCTTTATCGCAATGAAGGTGGCGGCAAATTCACTGACATATCACTTGAATCCGGTGTACATATACCCGGCAAGGCTCTTTCTGCCATAGCCGTAGATTATGACAATGACGGATTACTCGATATCTTCGTTGCCAACGATACTGTGCAGAACTTTCTGTTTCACAACAAGGGCGCTGGCCGGTTTGAAGAAGTGGGCAGCCTGGAAGGTATCGCCTTTAATCGCAATGGCAAGTCTACCGGCGCCATGGGTATCGATGCCGCATGGTTCCGCAATGATAATGAACTGGGTATTGTGATCGGCAATTTTGCCAATGAAATGAGTTCACTTTATGTAACCGCAGATGGACGAACACCTTTTGCAGATGAAGCGTTGCTGGAAGGACTCGGAGCAGACTCCAGACTGGCATTGACCTTCGGCGTCTTCTTCTTCGACTATGACCTCGACGGGAGGCTCGACCTGCTGCAGGCAAATGGTCATCTTGAGAACGCGATCAACAAGGTACAGCCCAGCCAGCATTATGAACAGCCGCCACAGCTGTTCTGGAATTGCGAAACCAACGCACAAACCGCCACTGATAATAATTGCGATAACCGGCTTATTCTCACTACGAATACTGGCGACCTTGATACCCCACTGGTTGGACGTGGTGCCAGTTATGCAGACATTGATGGTGATGGAGACCCGGATATTTTGATCACCCAGGCCGGTCGGGAAGCCAGGCTGTTTCGCAATGACCAGCAGACCGGACATCACTGGCTCAGAATCAAACTGGTTGGCACAACGGATAACCGTAATGCCATAGGCGCACTGATCGAGCTGACCGCAAACGGCGTGAAACAAAAACGCATCATTACTCCTGGCCGCAGTTACTTATCGCAGATTGAATACCCTGTTACTTTTGGCCTGGGCAGCACAGACAGCATAGACAGCCTGCTTATAACCTGGCCAGGCGGTCAGAAACAACAGGTAACCGTCGATTCTGTCGACACTCAGATTACAATCACCCAGGCATCGATACAAAACAATGCTTCTTAACCTGGCAAGATTACTAGCCGTAGTACTTTGTGTTTTTGCCTTACAAGCCGCTGCTGACAGCCTCGATAACCCGCCAGAACGATGGCAGCAATTGAAGAACGTAGCACAGATCGATATTTCCACCCTGAAAGTTGATGAACAGAAAGCCATCATCGAAGCACGGAAAAAAATAACAGACATCCTGGATTCTCTACAACCGGATATCGGGCAACTGGCGTCCGCATACGGCAACCTTGGCAACCTTTATCTGGCTCATGCGCTCTACACCAGTGCGGATGCGTGCTACAGCAATGCCATGCAACTGTCACCGGATGGATTCCCATGGGCTTACTACTCGGCATACCTGGCCCAGGAGAACGGCAACATGGAGCATGCCTTGTCGCGCTATAAAAAAGCTCTTGAGCTGGATCCGGATTATCTGCCTGCCAGCTACAGGCTCGCCCAGGTTTATTCGGACCTGAATCGTGCAGACGATGCATACAACCTGTTCAGCTCATTATTGAACGAGCCCGGTTTTGAAGCTGCTGCACATAACGGTATCGGCCAGGTCTACCTGATGAAACATGACTACAACAACGCAATTGAACACTTTACCCGCGCATTGGAACTCGCTCCAGAAGCAACCAAAATACACTATCCACTCGCCATGTCGTTACGCGCCACAGGCAAAACAGAATTGGCAAAACAGCATTTACAACAGCATGGCAAGCAGCAAGTTGTAATCAAAGACCCTCTGGTTGATGCGCTTGAGGCGCTGAAGGACCCTGCAAGCCGGCATTTTGTAGCAGCAATGACAGCCATGATCAGAAAGGACCTTGCCAAAGCCATTACTGAATTCGAGACCGGCCTTGAGTTTCAGCCCGACAATACCTCAGCACGCACCAGTTATGCTCGCGTGCTTTATCTGCACGGCAACAGGGACAGGTCACGTTCTCAGCTTGAACGTGTTCTACAGCAGGACCCGAACAAGACCCTGGCAATTTTCCTGCTGGCATTGCTTGATGATGAAGCAAACAAAAAGGAAGAAGCTATCAGCTTATACAAGCGCGTTATTACATTGAATCCGTCTCATCAGGGTGCCAATTTCTTCCTTGGTAACCATTGCCTGCATAGCAAAGCGTACGCCGATGCCCTCAAGCACTACAATACCGTCTTACAACAAAATGAGAAAAACATACCCGCACATGTTTTCAAACTTGTAGCCATGATGGGAAACGGGTCGCCTGACAGCAAGCTACTTGCTGTCACTCAACAGATAACAGACAGGGCGCCAAACCTGATGCATATACAACGTATCAAGATTTTATTGCTGGCTCTCAGCGAAGAAACAGGTGTGCGTAACAGCAAGCTGGCAACGGAGCTGGCCGATCAAATGTATCAAACGGTTCAATATCCGGTAAACATGGAATTGCGTGCTCTCGCCACGGCCTCTGCCGGCAATTTCGGGCTGGCAAGGGAACAGCTACAGGAAGCAATAGCTGCGGAAAAACAGTATAAGAAAAGTTCTAATCTTGAACGAATGAACACGAATCTGCGATCACTGGAACAGAAAAAGCTACCCGGGCTGTACTGGCAGGACGAAATCAGACACATGCTGCCGACACCGACTCGAGCACTCACGACCTTTCGTGACTACCCCGACCTGAATCCAGTATAAGCGAAAAACAACGCGCCATATCGGCGCGTTGTACCTGAACAGTGGCCTGTTCGTATAACAGCAGCCTGATCAGTATGCTGGCTGCTCCGTGGCTGCCGGTTCTTGCGCAGGCGCTGTATCAGTTGTTCCATATGGATCAGTATAGCCACCGTAAGGATAAGCATAACCCCCGTATGGATAGCCGTAACCGCCATAGGAAGGGTAACCATAGCCACCGTACGGATAACCGTAACCACCGTATGGATGGCCATAGCCACCGTACGGATAGCCGTAACCGCGGTACCATGGGCCACCACCGTACCAGGGACGATCCCAGTAATCATCATCGTCATCCCACCATGCATTTGCATCCTCCGCAGTCATGAACATGGCAACACCGGATACGAAAACAAAGGTAAACATCAATAACAGTTTTTTCATAACAGAAACCCCCTGTAGTTGAAGTTCGTGAACGGTTTTGAGCGCTACTCAGATGTTTTCAAGCAACGCCCGGAAATAATAATACAACGAAAATAGCGGATAATTTAGCAGCAGGATACGGTATTTTTGAACCAGATCCAGTCAATACAGCTGGAGACGGACAGCGACGGGCGATACATCAGGCAAAAAAATACCCGGTCATTGCTGACCGGGTATGTATATTTAAAGCCTGGCGGTGTCCTACTCTCACATGGGGAGACCCCACACTACCATCGGCGCTAAGTGGTTTCACTTCTGAGTTCGAGATGGGATCAGGTGGTTCCCGCTTGCTATTGCCGCCAGGCAAACCGGTTAAAGAGCAAAGCGAATACATCCGTCCCGGACCCGATCCGGGATCTTCTTCAATAACGAAGAAGCTTCACTCTTGTAAAACTGGAAAGCCAAGTTCATTCAAGTGTTATGTCACTTCATATAACACCCAAACGAAACGCTTGGGGTTATATGGTCAAGCCTCACGGTCAATTAGTACTGGTTAGCTTCACCCATTACTGAGCTTCAACATCCAGCCTATCAACGTCGTAGTCTTCGACGGACCTTAAGGGACTTCAAGAGTCCAGTGAGACCTCATCTTGGGGCCTGCTTCCCGCTTAGATGCTTTCAGCGGTTATCAGTTCCGTACTTAGCTACCCGGCAATGCCACTGGCGTGACAACCGGAACACCAGAGGTACGTCCACTCCGGTCCTCTCGTACTAGGAGCAGCTCCCCTCAAGTCTCAAGCGCCCACGGCAGATAGGGACCGAACTGTCTCACGACGTTCTAAACCCAGCTCGCGTACCACTTTAAATGGCGAACAGCCATACCCTTGGGACCGGCTACAGCCCCAGGATGTGATGAGCCGACATCGAGGTGCCAAACTCCTCCGTCGATATGGACTCTTGGGAGGAAT